>NZ_JBNDHY010000215.1:0-6058 GCF_056755315.1 Monashia sp. HAY1-2A | reverse complement strand
CCCAGCGGTCGACGGCGTGGCCCTGGATGAAGCGGGTGGCCGTGAGGCGCTCGCCGCGCAGGTCGCGGTGCAGGCCCACGTAGAGGTTGCTCACCGCCTCGCCGACCTCGTGGTCGAGACAGGGCGGCTGCGGCACCGGCACCCTGGGCACGTCGAGGCCGGCCGGCGCGTCGACCCGGCTCCAGTGCAGGCGGCCCGGCGGGTAGCCCGCGGTGTCCATCGCGGCGAGCGGGAAGACGGCGTACTCGGCGAAGAGCCCGTCGGCGAGCAGGGCCTTGCGGCCGGCGTCGCTGTTCTCGAACGACCACACGACCGGCTGCGCCGCCTCCAGCCAGTCGATGCCCGCGAGGTACCGGTCGCGGGCCGCCTCGTCGTCGACGACGACGAAGAAGTCGGCGTCGGAGTGCTCGTCGATGCGTTGCAGGTCGCGACCGACCGACCCGAGGCAGAGCAGCGCCAGCGCGTCACCGCGCGCCGCGAGGACGGCGCCGAGTCGGTCGAGGAAGGCCAGGAGGCGCTCCCGCATCGGGGCCGAGGGATCGTCACACCCGGCGGCGTGCGGTGGGGCCGCGTCCGCGGTGGTGGCGGCTGCGGCATGGGGTGTGGGTGGGCTGTCGGACGTCATGGCGTCGCTCCTGGGGACCGTGGCGGTGGGGAGTCGACGTTTCAGCCCGCCCGGACAGCCGTCGGGGTCGCGACGCGATCACGGTACGTGCGGGCCGGGTGCCTGTCGAGACCCCACACGGCCGTGGGAGGGTGGATGGCGTGCCGGTGACGATCGACGACGTGAGAGCCGTCGCGGAGCAGCTGCCGAGGTCGTACGAGGTGCTCGTGCGCGACCGCGTCAAGTTCCGCGTCGGACGCATCGTGTGGCTCGCCTTCTCCGCCGACGAGACGCAGATGGGCTTCGCGTTCCCGCGCGACGAGCGTGACGTGCTCGTCGCCAGCGAGCCCGACGTGTTCCTCATGCCCCGCCGCAGCGACCTCCGCTTCAACTGGGTCGAGGTGCGCCTCGAGGCCCTCGACGTCGACCGGATGCGCGAGATCGTCATCGACGCCTGGCGGTTCGTCGTGCCGAAGACCGTCGCGCTCGCGTACAGCGCCGAGGGCTAGGCTCCCGTGTCCCGGCCGCGGCGCAGGGCGCGGCGGCGGGCGTCCGCGTGGGCGTCGCGGAGGAGGCGGAGGACGAGCTCGGTCGTCCGGGTCCCGGGCGTCACGACGGCGACCCAGCCGAGCGAACCGTACACGGGGTGCGGCAGGACGAGGTCCGCGGCGGCGTGGTCGGCGGCCGCTCGGGCCTCCGCGGGGCGCTCACCGAAGGCCCGGGGGCTCTGGCCCACGAGGCGTTCGAACACCCGCGCGCCGACGTGCACGTTGAGGCGCCACCGGTCCGGTGGGTCGAGGCGTGACGTCGCGTCGTCGGGGTAGTCCTTGGTGACGATCGTCGCGAAGGGCTGGGTGGCCGGGAGCCGGCCGTCCGGTGCGTAGTAGATGAAGTGGTCACCCCAGGCGATCTCGGGGAACGCGCTGCCCGGCCCGGGCGACAGCACGAGCACGCCGTCGAGCGACCTGACCACGTCGAGGATCTCGTCCATACTCATGGGTGAAGTGTCATCTTGAAGTGCTGGTGGAGGGTTCGTGAGCGAGCGAGTTCCGAGTCCCGATGCTCGGATGCCGGGGCCGCCCTCGACGCCGGTGTCGACCCCGTTGTCGACGCGCGCGGTCGCGGACGCGTCCGGCTACTCGGCCCAACAGGTGCGGGTCCTCGAGGGGCTCGGAGTCCTGCCGCCGGCGGAACGAGCACCCAACGGGTACAGGCTGTTCCGCACCGACCACGTCGTGGCCCTGCAGGCCTACCGGCGGCTCGCCGAGGCGGTCGGCCCCGTGGTGGCGCGCCGGGTGCTGGCCGAGGTGCGGACACTCCCGCTCGACGAGGCGGTGGCCCGCATCAGCGCCCTGCACGTCGGCCTGGCGCGCCAGCGGGAGGAGGCACTCGCGGCCCAACGCGCCCTGACGCTCGTCCGGGCTGAGAGCGGGGACACCGACCTGCCCGATGACGCCCTGACCATCACCCAGCTCGCCCAGGCCCTCGGCGTGCGGGCGTCGACGCTGCGCTTCTGGGAACGGGAGGGGCTCGTCGCGCCCGAACGCGTGGGATCGGGCCCGGTCCGCGGCCGCCGCTACCCACCGGCGGCGGTCCGCGAGGCGCGCGTCGCCGCCGCCCTGCGGTCGGCGGGGCACCCGGTCCCGGCGGTCCGGGCGGTCGTGGCGTCGCTGCGTCGCCTCGCCGGAGCCGAGCTGGAACCGGACGTGGAGCCGCAGGCGGGCCCGGCGACGGAGCTCGACGAGGCATCCGGCGGTGCCGGCGGCGGGGGTCGGCCGGTCACGGCCCGACTCGACCCGGATGCCGCGCTCCAGCGGCACCTCGACGGCATCGCCCGACGGACGCTCGCCCTCGTCGCGGCCGGCGCCGACGTCGTCCGACTCCTCGGTGACGAGACACGCGAGCCGGGCCACTGACGAAAGCCCCACGGCGCCGCCGAAGGCACGACCGGAGGGCCCCCGCCCCCACCCGGCCACGTCATGTGGCCGCCCCAGGTGGTCCGGCGTCTGGCCTCGGGTGGCGAGGTGGACAGGTGGTGAGGTGGTCAGGTGGTGAGGTGGTCAGGTGGTGAGGCGGAAGGCCCGGGGACGACTGGGCCCCATCTCGGCGGGGCTGCGCTCGACGCAGAACTCGTGGCCCTCGGGGTCGGCCATGGTCACCCAGCCGGGGCCCTCCGCCGTCCGGTGGTCGCCGACGACCGTGGCCCCGAGGACGAGCGCGCGCTCGACCCACCCGTCCCGAGTGCCCTCGTGGGGGGCGAGGTCGAGGTGGACGCGGTTCTTGGCCGTCTTGCCCTCGGGCACCGGGATGAACAACAGACCGAGGCCGTGGTTGGGGTACGCCGGCGCGACGACGACCTCGGGGTCGTCGTCGTAGTAGACGTTCCAGCCGAGCAGCTCGGACCAGAATGCCGCGAGGCCGCGCGCATCGGCGCAGTCGAAGGTCACGTTGTGGATGTGCATCGTCATGGTGTCAGCGTCCGACCGTGTCGCGCTGCGGGGCAAGCGGGTTCCCCACCCGCCCTGGCTGCTCCCGGCAGCGCCGAAGCTCGTCGGGCGAGCGCTCTCAACCGCGATGGCAGCCGGGCGGGCATGCACCGGCTCGAGGTGGCATCGTTGGGACCCGGTGACGCAGCGTGCGCCGCCGCGTGTGCGAATGTGATCGACCGACTACCTTTTCGCGCACTATTGCTCATAGACTGCGCACCGTGAAGCGAGAGGCAGCGGTCGGCATCGACGTCGGCGGCACGCGGACCAAGTCGGTCCTCGTGACCCCCGACGGTGAGGTCCTCACCGAATCCGTCGTCCCGACCCCCGAGAGTGTCGGCGACCGGCTGGGCGAGCTGGCGGCCAAGACCCTCGTGCAGCTGCGGGCGGACGCCGGTGCCGAGGTGGAGCTGCTCGCCGTGGGCGTGGCGGTGCCCGGTCTCGTCGACGAGGCGGCCGGGCTCGGCGTCTGGTCGGCCAACCTCGGTTGGCGCGACCTCGACCTGCAGGCGGCCGTCGCCGCGCACGTCGAGGTGCCCGTCGCCATCGGACACGACGTGCGTGCCGGGCTCCTCGCCGAGCACCGGCTCGGGGCGGCGCGCGAGGCCGACAACGTCCTGTTCCTCCCGCTCGGCACCGGGCTGGCCAGTGCCATCCTGTGCCGTGGCCGGCTCGTCACGGGTGGCCCGTGGACCGGCGAGATCGGGCACATCGTCGTGCAGCCCGGCGGCCCGCTCTGCGGCTGCGGCCAGCACGGCTGCCTCGAGGCTCTCTCGAGCGCCGGTGCCATCGGCCGCCGCTGGTCCGAGGCCACCGGCCTGGTCGGGGACGCCGCCGAGGTGGCCCGCCGTGCCGAGGCCGGCGAACCGCAGGCGCGACGCGTCTGGCAGGAGGCCGTCGACGCGCTGGCCATCATGGTCGCGCCGGTCGTGGCGGCGGTCGGCTCGGAGCTCGTGCTCGTCGGAGGTGGACTGGTCCGCGCCGGGGAGAGCCTCCTCGGTCCGCTCCGCACCGCCCTGACGCTTCGGCTCGGCGGTCGCACGGACGTCGCCGTCGAGGCCGCAGCACTCGGGGACCGGGCCGGGTCCCTCGGTGCCGCCACGATCGCCCTCGACCTCGTCGGCCGATGATCCTCACCCTCACCCCGAACCCGGCGGCCGACGTCACCTACGGCGTCGACGCGGTGCACCTCGGCGAGTCACACCGCGTCCACGACGTCACCGAGCGCGCCGGGGGCAAGGGCGTCAACGTCGCCTCGGTGCTCACCACCCTCGGCGAGCACGCCGTCGCCGTGGCACCCGTCGGAACGGCCGAGCTGGCCGCCTGGGCGGCCGACCTCACGGCCCGCGGCATCAGCCACCGACTCATCGAGTCCCCCTCTGCGACAAGACGGTCCATCGCCGTGGTCGAAGGAGATGCACGGACCACGCTCTTCAACGAGGCCGGCCACGAGCAGCCGGCGTCCGTCTGGACGCACGTCGCCGAGGCACTGGCGGCGCTCGCCGGGCAGGCCGAGGTGCTCGCCGTATCGGGCAGCCTTCCCGCCGGGGCGCCCGAGGACCTCGTGGCCCGCTTCGTCACCGAGGCACGCCGTCGTGGCCTCCACACGGTCGTCGACTGCGGCGGCGCCGCCCTGACCGCCGCGCTGGCGGCGCGCCCGACCCTCGTCAAGGTCAACCGCACCGAGGCCGCGTCCGCCCTCGGGCTGGGCGTCGAGGCGGACGCGCGAGAGATGGCCCGCATGCTCGCCGACGAGGGAGCCGGCGCGGCGGTCGTCACCGACGGTGCGGCTGGCCTCGACCTCGTCACCGGCGCCGTGGCGCTGCACGCGCGCCTGCGGGAGCCCTTGAGCGGCAACCCGACCGGCGCCGGCGACGCGATGACCGCCGCTCTCGCCGTGGACCTGCGCGACGCGTCGGGGCTGCCGGCGGCTGCAGAGGCCTGGGCCGACGTCCTGTGCCGCGCCGTGGCCTGGTCGGCCGCCGCCGTCCTCCAGCCCGTCGCCGGCCTCGTCGACCCCGACGACGTCGACCGCCTGACCCAGTCCGTCGAGATCGAGGAGAGCCGCGCATGAGCCGCAGCGACCTCACGAGCGTCCTCGCGGACGCCCGTGCCGAGGGGCGCGCCGTCGCGGCCTTCAACGTCATCCAGCTCGAGCACGCCGAGGCGTACGCCACGGCCGCCGAGCGGGTCGGGCTCCCCGTCGTCATGCAGATCTCGGAGAACTGCGTGCGCTACCACGGCTCCCTCGGACCGATCGCCCGCGCGACGCTCGCGATCGCGGATGCGTGCGCCCAGCCGGTCGTCGTGCACCTCGACCATGCGGAAGACACGAGCCTCGTCGAGGAGGCGGTCCGGCTCGGCCTGACGTCGGTGATGTACGACGGCTCCCGGCTGCCCGACGACGCCAACCGCGCCGAGACGGCCCGCGTCGTCGCGCTGTGCCACGCCGCCGGCATCGGCGTCGAGGCCGAGCTCGGCGAGGTCGGCGGCAAGGACGGCGTCCACGCGCCCGGGGTGCGCACCGACCCGGCAGACGCGGCCCGGTTCGTCGCCGACACCGGCGTCGACGCGCTCGCGGTGGCCGTCGGCAGCTCGCACGCGATGACCGACCGGACGGCTCGGCTCGACACGGATCTCGTTGCAGCCCTGCGGGACTCGGTGCCCGTGCCGTTGGTGCTCCACGGCTCATCGGGCGTGCCGGACGACGGTCTGGTCGCTGCGGTCAGGGCCGGGATGACCAAGGTCAACATCGCGACGCACCTCAACCAGGTGTTCACCTGCGCGATGACCGAGCGCCTCGAGGCGACCGGGAGCGTCGACACCCGTGTCTACCTGGGCGCCGCACGCGCCGCCGTCACCGACGAGGCCGCCCGACTCCTCAACCTCCTCGCCCTCCGCTGAGCCCGTTTCGCGCGCTTCGGTCAGAAGCTGTCTCTTATACACATCTGACGCTGCCGACGACGGA
>NZ_JBNDHY010000214.1:0-6169 GCF_056755315.1 Monashia sp. HAY1-2A | reverse complement strand
TCCGTCGTCGGCAGCGTCAGATGTGTATAAGAGACAGTTCCACGTCCGTGGCGCCGTCGCACTACGGTGGACGCCGTGAGCATGGTGACCACGGCGACGAGCCGATCCCGGTGGTTGCCGGTCTACCTCGCGGCCGTGGTGCTGGCATCGGTCCTGACCGGTGTCCTCGCGTGGTTCACCACCCGGCGTCTCGAGCTCGGGCCGCTGCTGCTGCTCTGCGTCATGGGGGTGCTCAGCTTCCAGATCCGTGAGCCGGACGTCGGCCTGAAGATCAGCTTCTCCTTCCTGTCGATCATCCTGGTCGCCTCGGCCGCCATCGTCGGCACGTTCGGCGCGTGGGTCGTCGGCTCGCTGTCGATGCTCGTCGACCGGCGTCAGCGCCGATGGTCGGCGACGATGTTCAACGCGAGCATGAGCGGCCTGCTCGGGGCCGCGGGAGGCCTCGTCTACGCCATGCTCGGCGGCCGGGCGGGGTCCCAGACCGTCGGCAAGGGTCCCGCCGAGCTGGCCACCGCGGTCGGCTGGCCGCTGCTGGCCGCGGACGTCACCGCCTGCCTCGTCAACGCGGCGCTCCTGTCCGGGGTCATCCACCTCGACCAGGGCATCCCGTTCTGGATCCAGCTCCGCCGTGTGCTCAGCGGGTCGGGCCTGGCCTACATCGGCTACGGCGTCATCGGGCTGCTCTTCGTCATCCTGTGGTTCCCCGCCGGACTCGGCCCCTTCAGCGCCCTCCTCGTCATGGCGCCGCTGCTCGCGGCCCGCTGGGCGTTCATCCAGTACGGGGAGGAGCTGCGCTCCCACGAGCGCACCGTGGACACCCTCGTCACGGCCCTCGGCACCAAGGAGCCGGCGGCCGTCGACCGCAGCCGGCGCGCCGCGACGCTCGCCGAGTGGGTCGCCGAGGAGCTCGCCCTGACGCCGGCGCAGATCGGCACGATCCGGTACGCCGCCACGCTGCACGAGATCGGCCACCTCGGGGTGCCGACGCGCCTGCTGCGTCGGGCCCCGGGCGCGCTGACCGAGTCAGAGCGGCGGATCGTCGACCGGCACTGCGTCATGGGCGCCCGCATGATCGAGGGCATCGACTTCCTCGAGGACGCGCGCTCGGGCATCCGGCACCAGCAGGAGCGCTTCGACGGGCGCGGCCGCCCCGACGGGCTCGCCGGCACCGACATCCCCGTCGCTGCCCGGGTGCTCGCCGTCGTCACGGCCGTCGAGAGGTCCTCCTCCGACCCGTCCGCTGCCGCCGGCACCTCGGCCGACCTCTACCGCCGGCTCACCGACGACGGCGGGCGCTTCGACCCGGCGGTCGTCGCCGCCACGTGGGCGGCGCTCGACAAGCACGGCCTGCCGACCAGCGTCGGCTCGGTGTCGTCGTGAAGCGCGGCCTCTACCGGGAGCCGGTGGCGCTCGTCGTCGGCCTGACCGGTCTCGTCGGCAGTGTCGTGCTCGCCGTGGGCGCCGAGGACACCCCCGGACTGGGCTCCCAGCCGGCCATCGGGGTCACGGCGGCCTTCGCCGTCACCATCGTGCTCGGGGAGTGGTTCCAGCTCGCCGCCCCGGGGTTCCGCGGGTCGGCGCCGATCGCCACCGCGACGGCCCTGGCCTTCGCGTTCGCCGTGCGCGTCGGTCCCTCCGTCGAGCTGACCCACTCGACGGCGTTCGTCCTCGCGGTCACCTCGGTGTCGATGGCCCTCGGGGCCGGCGCGCGGGTGCTCGGCGGCCGCGAGGTGAGCCTCGTCGAGACGACCGGGCGGTTCCTCGCCGTGGTGGTGGCCGCGCTGCTCTACCGCACGGTCCACCTGGGGCAGAGCCCCGGCGGAGCCGGTGGAGCTGCCGGAGCCGCCCACGAGGACACCCTCGTGCCGTGGCAGCGGGCCCTGCTCATGCTCGTGATCTGCGTCGCGGCCCTTGTCGCCGACACCCTCTTCACGTCGGTCCTGCGGGCCATGGCGACGGCCGACCTGCGGCGCACGTTCATGGAGGAGGCGCGGTCCTCCTTCGCCCTGTCCGGCGCGGTCGTGGTCACCGGCGTCCTCGTCGCGCTCGCGCTGCCCCCGCTCGGTGTCATCGCGCTGCCGCTGTTCATCCTGCCGCTCGTCCTGACGCTCTTCGCGTTCCGCCGCTACGTCAGCATCCGGGCGACCTACCTGCAGAGCATCCGCACGCTCTCGCGCCTCACCGATGCTGCCGGGTACACCCCGTCCGGCCACTCCGAGCGGGTCGCCTCGCTCGCCGTCCGCGTCGGTCGGCAGTTGGGCCTGTCAGAGCGCGAGCTGCTCGACCTCGAGTACGCGGCGCTGCTGCACGACATCGGCCAGGTGGCCCTCGTCGAGCCGATCCCGGGCGGGGCCACCGTCCTGGCCGCCCCCGCCGACCAGCGTCGCATCGCCGCCGACTCCGTCGCGATCGTCCGCGAGACAGGTGTCTTCGGCGGCGCCGTGCAGATCCTCGAGCACCAGACGACCCCGTACCGGCAGGTCCGCGAGCTCGGCGAGGAGATCCCGCTCACGAGCCGCATCCTCAAGGTCGTCAACGCCTACGAGGACCTCACCGCGGGGTCCCGCAGCGCCCGCGCGCGCGAGGCCGCCGTCGAGCGCATCTACCTCGGCCTCGGCTACGAGTACGACCCGCGCGTGGTCGATGCCCTGCTCGGCGTCCTGGGCTCGACGCTGACCGACTGAGACGGCGCTCACACGTCGGCGTCCGCCCTTGGGCACGAGGCCGGTACATGCCAGACTGTCCGGATCGGGCAACCCCCGGACGCGAGACGACATCGTGCAGGCAAGACCCCCGCACCGCACCACCCAGCGAGGGCCGCCTGCCCTCTTCCTCTCACGCGAACGAGGTGTTCCGTCATGAGTGCGTTGCCCACCAGCCGGCTCGCCGACCCCAGGGACCCGGTCTTCCGGGCCCACGTGGGCGGCAAGCTCGGGGTGCACGCCACGTCCGAGCTGCGCGACGCAGCCGACCTGTCGCTGCTCTACACGCCCGGAGTGGCCGAGGTGTCCCGGGCCATCGCCGCCGACCCCGGCCTGGCCGCCGTCTACACGACCCGGCGCAACACGGTGGCCGTCGTCAGCGACGGCACCGCGGTGCTCGGTCTCGGCGACGTCGGGCCCCTCGCGGCGATGCCCGTCATGGAGGGCAAGGCCGTCCTGTTCAAGCACTTCGCCGGGGTCGACGCGGTCCCGGTGTGCATGGAGACCGGCACCGTCGAGCAGATCGTCGACGCGGTGGCACGCATCGCGCCCACGTACGGCGGCATCAACCTCGAGGACATCTCGGCGCCGCGGTGCTTCGAGATCGAGCGCCTGCTGCGCGAGCGGCTCGACATCCCGGTGTTCCACGACGACCAGCACGGGACCGCGATCGTGGCGCTCGCGGCCCTCGTCAACGCGCTGCGGGTCGTCGGAAAGGCCATGGCCGACGTCACCGTCGTCGTGTCGGGCGCCGGTGCCGCCGGGGTCGCGGTGAGCCGGATCCTGCTGGCGGCGGGCGTCGGTGACGTCGTCGTGGTCGACTCCCGCGGAGTCCTCGGTCCGGACCGCGGGGACCTCGCACCGCACAAGGCGGACCTTGCCGCCGTGACGAACCGCCGTGGCGTGACGGGCGCGCTCGGCGACGCGCTCGACGGCGCCGACGTGCTCGTCGGTGTCTCCGGCGGCACCGTCGCCGAGCGGGACCTCATGCGGATGGCGCCTCGCGCGGCCATCTTCGCCCTGGCCAACCCCGACCCGGAGGTGCACCCGTCCGTCGCCACGCGGTTCGCCGAGGTCGTCGCGACGGGTCGCTCGGACTTCCCGAACCAGATCAACAACGTCCTCGCCTTTCCCGGCATCTTCCGTGGCGCGCTCGACTCCGGCGCGCGCGAGATCACCGAGGACATGAAGCTGGCCGCCGCGTACGCGATCGCCGGCCTGGTCGAGGAGCCAACGGCCGATCTCATAGTCCCGAGCGTCTTCGACGAGCGCGTCGCACCGGCCGTGGCGCGCGCCGTCGCCGCGCTCGCGCCGTAGGAGCCGACGCGTCGACGCCTGACGGATCCGCCCCGCCGGACCCGTCAGGCGTCGTCGTCGGGGCGGTCGTCGGGGTGGTCGTTGGGGTGGTCGTCGGGGTCGGTCAGCCCGCGGGCCGCGAGCGCCTCGCCGGTGGACCGGGCGTAGGCCACGACGTGCAGCACCGTGGGCACGACGACCGCCCGCGGGCTGCGTTCGAGGCCGCGGGCCAGCGCCGCTGCCCGGACGGCCGAGAACGACCCCGCGACCCACGGGACCGAGCGCATGACGACCCCGAGCGTCAGGGCCACGACCTCCGGGTCGACGACACGTCGCAGCGGGCGAGCGGCCCGGACGACGCCGTCGAGCAGGTCGGTCACCGGCGTCGTCGCCGTGAGGACGCCCGCGGCGAGGTAGGCGTCGAGGATCCCGAGGACGACCTGTGCTGCGTAGGCCGGCCCCTGGGCCCACCACTGGAACGCGAGGAGCAGGACGAGCACGGGCGCGATCGCGCGCACCGACCGCGCGAGCCGGGCGAGGGGCAGGCGGGCCAGCGCGGCGGCCCCGAGGACGGGCCCGAGCGTCACGACCAGCGGTGCCGGCGACCGGGCGAACCACGGCGTCGCACCGACGAGGAGCACGCCGATGAACTTGAGCCACAAGGGCGCCCGGTGCACCGGCGAGCTGCCGGGCACGTGGGTGGCGAACAGCCCGCCGGCGTTCACGCGAGCTCGGCGAGGGCTCGGTAGTGAGCCACGGCAGGGACCGGCGAGCCGTCGAAGACGACATGCCCGGCGTCGACGACGAGGGTTCGGTCGGCGTCGAGCGCGAGGTCGAGGTCGTGCGTCGCGACGACGAGCGTCTGCTCCAGACCGCCGAGGAGGCGGCGCAGCAGGGCGGTGTTGCGCAGGTCGAGCAGCGTCGTCGGCTCGTCCAGGACGAGGACCGCGGGCTCGGTGGCCAGCACGACCGCGAGCGCCAGCAGCTGCCGTTCGCCGCCGGACAGCTCGTGGACGCTCCGGTCGGCCAGGTGGAGCAGGCCGAACCGCGCGAGCACCGCCTCCGCCGCCGTCCGCCGGTCACCGCGTGACCGGTGCAGGCGCCGCAGCGACAGCTCGACGTCCTCTCGCCCGGTCGGCATGACGAGCTGGGACAGCGGGTCGGTGAAGGCGAAGGCGACGCGTCGACGGACGCGGGCACCGTCCCGACCGGTGTCGAGCCCGTCGACCTCGACGCTGCCGGTCGTGGGCAGGACGAGCCCGTTGAGCAGGCGCAGCAGCGTCGACTTGCCCGAGCCGTTGGCGCCGATGACCGTGACGCGTCGTTCGGTGAGGTCCAGGTCGACGGGGCCGAGGACGGTGCGTTCGCGTCGACCGGGGTCGCCGTCGACCGGGACGGTGACCGTCGCGGCGTCGAGGCGGATGCGGCTCGTCGGAGTCACACCCGGCGCTGCGGGACCCCGGCGCGCACGAGGACGTCCGGGAACGCGCGGTGCACGGCCGCGGCGGCCACGGCGGCGACGAGCGCCTTGACGAGGTCGCCGGGCAGGAACGGCAGGTCTGCCGTGACGGCGGCCGACAGCGGCAGGTGCAGGTTGGCGACGAGACCGGCCACACCGAGGACGTGGATGACGGCCACCGAGGTGAGCGCCGCGACGACGAACAGCAGCGGCACCCACCAGCGCCGGTCGGCCCGGCGCACGACGAGGGCTGCGCCCGCGCCGGCGACGGCGGCCGCGAGGAGGAACGACACGAGGTACCCGGCGGTCGGTCCGCTCAGCACCTGCAGCCCGGACTGGCCCTTGCTGAAGACCGGGAACCCGACGAACCCGATGGCGAGGTAGACCAGCACGGCCAGCGCGCCGCGACCCGGACCGAGGACGAGGCCGGTGAGCAGGACCCCGAGGGTCTGCAGCGTGATGGGGACCCCGAGGCCCCCGACGGGGACACCGGGCACGACGGCCGTCGCGACGAGCAGTGCCGCGAAGACGGCGACATGGGCGACGGTGCGGGCGTCGACGCCGCGCGGGCCGCGGGCGTGGCCCGATCCGCTCGTACCGCGGGCGGGCGAGCCGTCGCTGCGGGGGCCGGTCGCGGTGCGGGTGTCGTCGGTCACGGCCCGCACCCTACCCGGGCCGCGCCGGTGCCCCGCTCACTATGGTGCTGGAATGC
>NZ_JBNDHY010000213.1:0-6209 GCF_056755315.1 Monashia sp. HAY1-2A | reverse complement strand
GCCCCCGACCCGCCCTCGGCCACATGACGCGTCACGGCGCAGCGGACGCCGAGCTCGTCGCAGAACCGGCGCACGACATCGTGCTCGGAGCCGTGGTCCGTGGGGAAGGCGTTGACGGCCACGACCGGCGTCACCCCGAAGCGTCGGACGATGTCGACGTGGGCGCGGAGGTTGGGCAGACCTGCCTCGACGGCCGTCGGGTCCTCGTCGAGCAGGTCCTCGGGCAGGGGCCGCCCGGCGCGGATGCGCCACCGACCTGAGTGCGCCTTGAGGGCCCGCACCGTCGCGACGACGACGGCGGCGTCGGGGGACAGCCCGGCCACCCGGCACTTGACGTCGAAGAAGCGCTCGGCGCCCATGTCCGCGCCGAACCCGGCCTCGGTGACGACGACGTCGGCGCCGCGCATGGCCACGAGGTCCGCGAGCACCGACGAGGTGCCGGTCGCGATGTTGCCGAACGGGCCGCAGTGCACGAGCGCGGGCCCGCCCTCGAGCGTCTGCACGAGGTTGGGCTGCACGGCGTCGCGCAGGATCACCGCCATGGCGCCCGCCGCGCCGAGGTCCTCGGCGGTGACACCCTTGCCCTCGACGGTGTAGCCGACGACGATGCGCCCGAGACGCTCGCGCAGGTCCTGCAGCGATGTCGCGAGGCTGAGCAGCACCATGACCTCGCTCGCGGCCGTGATGTCGAAGCCCGTCTCCCGCGGGACGCCGTCCTCGCGGGCGCCGAGGCCGACGACGACGTTGCGCAGGGCGCGGTCGTCGACGTCGAGGACCCGCCGCCAGGTGATGCGGCGCGGGTCGATCCCGAGCGGGTTGCCGTGGTGCAGGTGGTTGTCGACCATCGCGGCGAGGAGGTTGTGCGCCGCCGTCACGGCGTGGAAGTCGCCGGTGAGGTGCAGGTTGAGCCGGTCCATCGGCACGACCTGGCTGTACCCGCCGCCGGCGGCGCCGCCCTTGATGCCGAACGTCGGCCCCATCGAGGGCTGGCGCAGCGTCACGACGGCGTGCGATCCGAGGCGCTCGAGGGCCTGGGCGAGGCCGACCGACGTCGTGGTCTTGCCCTCGCCGAGCGGTGTCGGGGTCATCGCCGTGACGACGACATAGGTCGCCCGACGCCCGGGGACGGGGGTGTCGAGGACGGCGAGGTCGACCTTGGCGACGTCGCGGCCGTACGGCACGACGTGGTGCTCGGCGATGCCGAGGTCGGCCGCCACCTCGAGCATCGGCCGCAGGGTCGCTGCGCGCGCGATGGCGAGGTCGGTGGGCTGGCTCGTGGTCATGTCTCGATCAAACTCCGCTGTGACGCGTCCGGCGACGAAGTGCCGTGAACCTCACGCTGTCCGGCGCGACTCCTCAGTGGGACCGGCAGGCTGGGGACGGGGGCGGCACCGTGTCGGTGGTGCCCCATAGGGTGGGTCGGTGGCCCCTCGACCTTCGATCGACGACCTCCTCCACGCCGCGGTGTCGAGGGTCGGTGGTGTCGAGCGGCCGGGCCAGCTGGCCATGGCACGGGCCGTCGGCGACGCCGTGGACAAGGGTGAGCACCTGCTCGTGCAGGCCGGCACCGGCACCGGCAAGTCGCTCGCCTACCTCGTGCCTGCGGTGGCCCACGCGTTCCGGTCCGGCAAACCTGCCGTCGTCGCCACCGCGACCCTCGCCCTGCAGGCCCAGATCGTCGACCGCGACATGCCGCGCGTCGCCGAGGCGCTCGCCCCGGTCCTCGGTCGCCGCCCGACGTACGCGCTCGTCAAGGGCCGCCGCAACTACGTCTGCCTCAACAAGCTCGAGGGCGGCTTCCCCGACGACGAGGACGGGCTGCTGTCGGTGTCGCAGGTCGACGCCGGCGTCGGTCGGCTCGGCGCCGAGGTGGTTCGCCTGCGGGACTGGGCCGGTCACACCGAGTCCGGTGACCGCGACGAGCTCGTCCCCGGTGTCTCGGAGCGGGCCTGGCGCCAGGTGTCGGTGTCGGCCCACGAGTGCCTCGGCGGCAAGTGCCCCTTCGTCACCGAGTGCTTCGTCGAACGCGCCCGCGAGGCCGCCAAGGACGTCGACGTCGTCGTGACCAACCACTCGTTCATGGCCATCGACTCCTTCGAAGGCCGCCAGATGCTGCCCGAGCACGACGTCCTCGTCGTGGACGAGGCGCATGAGCTCGTCGACCGCGTCACGGCCACCATCACCGACGAGCTGACCGGCTCGATGGTGGCCACGGCCGCCAAGCGAGCCGGTCGGATGTCCGACAACACCGACGCCCTGACCGAGGCCGGCGAGCTGCTCGCCGCGTCGCTCGAGCGCGTCGAGGAGGGCCGGATGCTCGGGATCCCCGACGCCGTCGGCCTCGCCCTGGCCCGGGTCCGCGACGCCGCGCGCCAGGTGCAGAGCGACCTCAAGCCACCCCCCGGCACCGAGGTCGACGGTGCGCGCCAGGTGGCGCGCGCCGCCGTCGACGAGGTCCACGAGAACGCCGAGCGGATCCTCGAGGAGCGCGAGCTCGACGTCGTCTGGCTCTCCCACGACCAGCGCCGTGGCCCGGTGCTGCGCGTCGCGCCGATGAGCGTCGCGATGCTGGTGCGCGACAAGGTGTTCGACGCGCGCACGGTGGTCCTCACGTCCGCCACGCTCGAGCTCGGCGGCAGCTTCGACGCGGTCGCCGGCACCATCGGCCTGCGCGGTGACGGCGCCCCCGCCTGGCGGGGCCTCGACGTCGGCAGCCCCTTCGACTACCCCAAGCAGGCGATCGCCTACGTCGCCACGCACCTGCCGCCGCCCGGCCGCGACGGCACCAGCGATGCCGCCCTGGACGAGATCGAGGAGCTGGTCCGCGCCGCAGGTGGTCGCACGCTGGGCCTCTTCTCGTCGACGCGCGCGGCACAGAACGCCGCCGAGGTCATGCGCGCCCGTCTCGGCGACGACTACCCGGTCCTGTGCCAGGGCGAGGACCAGATCACGACGCTCGTGCGGCAGTTCGCGCGCAGCCCCCGCACCTGCCTCTTCGGGACGCTGACCCTGTGGCAGGGCGTCGACGTGCCCGGCTCCTCGTGCCAGCTGGTCATCATCGACCGCATCCCGTTCCCGCGGCCGGACGACCCCCTCGCCTCGGCGCGGTCGCAGGCGATCGCCCGGATGGGCGGCAACGGCTTCATGGCCGTCTCGGCGACGCACGCCGCGCTCCGCCTGGCCCAGGGCGCCGGACGCCTCGTGCGCCGCTCCGACGACCGCGGCGTCGTCGCGTTCCTCGACTCGCGGATGATGACGGCCCGGTACGCCGGGTTCCTCCAGCGCTCCCTGCCGCCGTTCTACCCGACGACGGACAAGCAGATGGTCCTCGCCGCGCTCGGCCGACTCGACCAGACCGCGCCCGAACCGCTCCCCGTCGAGGAGCCGGCGCTGCGATCGCTGACCGGCACGCGCTCGGAGGAGGACGGCAGCGAGCACCCGCGCCCGGTCGCGCCCCCGCCGCCCTCCGCGCCCGGCAGCCGGAGCGCCGTGACGTCCGGCCATGCGTGGAGCGACGAGCAGGACGCCGAGCTGCGCGACGCCGCCGAGTCCGGGATGCTCCTCGACGAGCTCGTCGAGCACTTCGAGCTGCCCGGTGAGACCATCGCGGCGCGTGCCGAGCAGCTGGGTCTCAGCCTCGCGACCGGCCAGCTCTTCGACTGACGGGGCACCGCGGGCTCGGCCGATGCGTGCAGGACGACGACCACGAAGGCGGGACGTGGACGGCGACCGGCACGACACCCGCCTTCGTGGCCTGATGGTGGTCGTCATCGTGGACGGTCAGCGCCCTGCCCGCCCCTGACTGAGGTGTCGGCCGCCCGTGGCACCCTAGGGCCATGAGCGACACCGGCGTCCCGCCCCTCGTGCTCGTGAGCGGTCCCGAGGAGGTCCTCGTCGAGCGGGCGGTGGCCTCCTTCGTCGCGGCCGCGCGCTCGGTCGACGCAGAGGTGGTCCGCCTCGACGCCGCCACCTACGAGGGTGGGCAGCTGCGCGTGCACGCCAGCCCCTCGCTCTTCGGCGGCGCCACGTGCATCGTCGTGCGCGACGTGCACGACGCGCCCGACGAGCTCCAGCTCGACCTGCTCGACCTGCTCGCGGCGCCCGAGCCGGAGGTCAGCCTCGTCGTCGCCCACGGGGGAGGACCCCGCGCCAAGAAGGTCCTCGACACGATGAAGAAGCAGGGAGCCCGGGTCGTCGAGTGCCCGGCCGTCAAGTCCGACCGCGACAAGTCCGACTTCGTCACTAAGGAGTTCGCGGCCGCCCGCCGTCGCATCACGGGCGAGGCCGTGCGGGCGCTCGTCGAGGCCGTCGGCAAGGACGTGCGCGAGCTGGCAGCCGCCTGCGCCCAGCTCGTCTCCGACACCGAGGGCACGGTCGACGACAGCGTCGTCGACACGTACTACGGGGGCAAGGTCGAGGCCACCGGCTTCCGCGTGGCCGATGCCGCCGTGGCCGGGCAGGCCGGGGAGGCGCTGCGGCTGCTGCGTCACGCCATCGCCAGCGGGGTCGACCCCGTGCCCATCGTCGCGGTCATCGCCTCGCAGCTGCGCCAGCTCGTCAAGGTGGGCGCGGCCGGGCGGGGCAGCTCCGCGCAGCTGGCCAAGAGCCTCGGGATGGCGCCGTGGCAGGTCGACAAGGCGCGTCGGGTGGTCGGCCACTGGAGTGCGGACGGCCTGGCCACCGCGATCCTGGCGGTCGCCGCGGCGGACCACGAGGTCAAGGGCGGTGGCCGCGACCCCGTCTACGCCGTCGAGCGCGCGATCCTGACGATCGCCGGTGCCCGCGGCGGACGCTGAGCGGTCCTCGTCGCGACGGGGTCGGGGCACGGTGGCCGACGGGCTCGCCGACGACCCGGGGCGGCCCGCCGACGTGCCCCCGACCAGCCCCGGACCAGCCCCTGACCAGCCCCTGACCAGCCCATCCGGGGTTGCGGCGCCGGTTTGGAGGGGGCGTGCGGCGCTGGTACCTTTGGTCCTTGCGTGCGCGCTCAGGTCGTGCGCGCATGCAGGCTCCACCCAGAGCCGTTCACGCAGGGTGCCCCACGCCCGGTCCCGAACGGCTTTGCCGCCCTCTAACGGCAGAATCCGACCGAACGAAAGAACATCACGTGGCAAACATCAAGTCGCAGCTCAAGCGGATCAAGACGAACGAGAAGCGCACCGAGCGCAACAAGGCCGTCAAGTCCGAGCTTCGCACGTGGGTCCGCAAGTTCCGCGAGGCTGCTGCCTCCGGTGACAAGGACGCCGCCGACGCCGCCCTCAAGGCCGCCAGCCGCAAGCTGGACAAGGCCGTGAGCAAGGGCGTCATCCACCAGAACCAGGCCGCCAACCGCAAGTCGGCCATGGCCAAGAAGGCCGCGTCCCTCTGACGCTCGGCCGCCTTGCCTGAACGGGCCCGTCACCCTCGGTGACGGGCCCGCTTCCTGTTCAGAGCCGCCGCTCAGCCGAGGTGCGCCCGCACGGCGGCGACAACCTCCTCGTAGCGCTCGCGCGGCAGGACCGCGCCCTCGCGCCGCACGGCGTCCGGGTCCACCCGGATGAGGCGGTTGACGCGCACCTCGCTCGGGCGACGCCGTCCGTCCCAGGCGCCGGTGCCGATATCGACCCACTCACGCCCGGCCCGGCGTTCCTGCTCCTCGTCGAGGTCGTGGTCCCTGCTCGTCAGCTGGAGGCCGACGAGCCAGCGGCCCTCCCGGCCGATGAGCAGGACGGGCCGGTCCTTGCCCTCGCGGTGGTCCTCCTCGAACGGCACCCACGTCCACACGATCTCGCCCGGGTCGGGACGGCCGTCGGGCCGCGGGGCGTAGGTCGTGTCGGGCAGCTGCGTCGCATCGCCCGGGTAGTCGCCGGGCGCCGCGACCGTCCGGGCGCCGGGGGCCCCTGGCCGTCGCGTCGTGCTGGACGTCGTGCTGGACGTCGTGCTGGGCGTGCGCGACGGGACGGACGGGGCGGATCCCGGCGCCAGGGACGGGCCGCGCAGGAGATGGAGGAGGCGACGGACGACGCCGGCGGGTCGAGCGGACATGGGAATCACCGTAGCCACGGCGCCGTTACCGTGTGGGTCAGAGCCCGGGTCGACGGCGATCCGCACGAGCCACACGCACCAGCCGACCGCATCCACCCCCGGAGTCGTCCTTGAGCCCCGCCCGTCGCCGCACCGCCCTTGCCATCCTCGCGCTGTCCGTGGGCGGCTTCGCCATCGGCACGACC
>NZ_JBNDHY010000212.1:0-6176 GCF_056755315.1 Monashia sp. HAY1-2A | reverse complement strand
TCCGTCGTCGGCAGCGTCAGATGTGTATAAGAGACAGGCTGGTCAGCTCGCTGACCAGCCGCTCGATGCGGTGGCGGATCTCGTCACGGATGGGTCGGACGTGCTCGAGGTCCCGGCCGGCCGGGTCGTCGAGGACCCAGTCCTCGTAGCGCTTCCCGGGGTAGAACGGGCAGGCGTCGCCGCAACCCATGGTGACCACGACGTCCGCCTCCCGCACGGCTGACTCGGTGAGCAGCTTCGGTGTCTCGGCCGTGATGTCGATGCCCTCTTCGGCCATCGCCTGCACCGCGACCCGGTTGACCTGCTCGGCCGGCTGGGACCCGGCCGACAGGACGTCGATGCGGTCGCCGGCGAGGTGCTGCAGGTAGCCGGCGGCCATCTGGGACCGCCCCGCGTTGTGCACGCAGACGAACAGGACGGTGGGCCGGTCGGTCGAGCGGTTGTCGGGCGAGGGGGTGTCGGTCACGGGCGTGCCTTTCGGACGGGGGAGGCTGGGGCGTCGGACCGGCTGGGGTGGAGCAGTGCGACGAGACCGAGCCCGGCGGCGCCGCCCACCAGCTGGGCAGCGACGAAGGCCAGGACGCTGACGGGGGCGATGCCGGCGAAGGTGTCCGACAGCATCCTGGCCACGGTGACGGCCGGGTTGGCGAACGAGGTCGAGCTGGTGAACCAGTACGCGCCGGTGATGTAGCCGCCGACGGCGTAGGCGACGCGGCGGCTGTCCGCGCCAGGGAATGGGCTGCGGGACGTGCCACGCAGTGTGCCGAACACGACGACCACCAGACCCAGCGTCGCGACGACCTCGCCGAGCCAGACTCCGGAGCCGGAGCGGATGTGCTGGGACACAGTGATCGCGGGCAGGTCGAACATGAGGTTGGCGACCAGGGAACCGGTCGCCGCCCCGGCGAGCTGCGCCACGACGAGGGCGGCGGTGACGCGGGTGGACAGCGTCCCGAGCGCGCGCTCGAGCACCGTGATGACCGGGTTGAACGAGGCGGACACCGGGTGCAGGGCCAGGATCAGCGCCACGAGCACGGCGCCGGTGACGACGGCGTTCTCCAGCAGCTGCAGCCCCACGTCGTGTGGTGACAGCCGGCTGGCCGCGATGCCGGAGCCGACGACGGCCGCGACGAGGAACGCGCTCCCGACGAACTCGGCCGCGACCTTCTCACGGAGCCTCACGACGCGGTGTCGGAGATGAGCGTCGCCAACGAGGACATGGCGTTCGGGCTGGACCGGTAGTACACCCAGACACCACGCTTCTCCCGCTCGAGCAGCCCGGCCTCGTGCAGCACCTTGAGGTGGTGGCTGATCGTCGGCTGCGACAGCTCGAACGCGTCGTTGAGGTCGCAGACACAGGCCTCACCGCCCTCATGGGATGCCACCAGCGACAGCAGCCGCAGGCGGACCGGGTCCGCCAACGCCTTGAGCATCGGCGCGATCCGCTCGGCGGCGTCCTGGCTCAGCGGCTCACGGCTCAGCGGAGAGCAGCAGGCCACGGCCTCGGCCGGCGTCAGGGTCAACGTCACAGAGTTCGACACGCGTCGATATTGACAGACGTCGATGCGTTGGTGCAACCTCGTCGTACACACATCGACAATCATCGATCTCTAGAGGAGCCACCCATGCGTCGCATCCAGCTCGCCCTCAACGTCGAGGACCTGCAGGCCTCGGTCACGTTCTACTCCGCGCTGTTCGGCGCCGAACCGGCCAAGACGCGTCCCGGCTATGCCAACTTCGCCATCACCGAGCCGCCGCTGAAGCTCGTGCTCATCGAGAACCCCGGGCACGGTGGCAGCCTCAACCACCTCGGCGTCGAGGTCGACAGCGCCGCCGCCGTCGACGCGGAGCAGACCCGGCTGGCCACGCACGGCCTGGCCACGCTCGACGAGCGGGGCACGACGTGCTGCTACGCCACGCAGGACAAGTTCTGGGTCGAAGGGACCCCCGACGGCGAGCGATGGGAGGTCTACACGGTGCTGGCCGACTCCGCCTCCTTCGCCGGAGAGGACGCCGACGCCTCCACCTGCTGTGACCGCGAGCCTGTCGCCGGAGCGCTCCCGACCGCGACGACGTGCTGCTAGCGCGACCGGGCTCTGACAGCCGAGAAGTCGCTCTGCCAGCAAGATTCGCGAATCGGGCACGGCCGCAGAACGGGCGGGATACGGTGCCGACGGCGGCGAGCGCCGTCCGCCACGACTCATCCAGGGAACTGCTGACTGCACATGGCTGTTGTGTTCAACCCCCCGCCGGGATGGCCTGCACCCGTCCCCGGTTGGGTGCCGCCGGAGGGGTGGCTGCCCGACCCGTCGTGGCCGCCGGCTCCACAGGGCTGGCAGTTCTGGACGGACGCCGCCGAGGCGCCCTCAGGGTCGCCGACCTCCCCGGCGGCCGCCTCCGGGCCGGCCGCCCTGGGCGGTGACACGTTGTACGGGTCCACGCAGGCCCTGCGTCCACCGTGGCTCGAGCGGGCCGCCCCGGGCGTTTCGCCCGTGCGGTCGAGCGACGCACCACCGTCCCCCGGTACGGCCGGGATCGGGGAGGGGGCCCGCGGGGTCGCCTGGTGGGGCTGGGGTGGCCTCGCGGCCAGCGCCCTGCTCGGGCTCGCCGGCGGACCCGGTAGCGCACTTCTCCTCGCGGGACTCTTCGCGGTCGTCGTGTCCGTGGTGGCGCTGGTCCGCGGACGCGTCCGCTGGGCCCACCTGCCCGGCAGAGCCTCCGGCGTCGCCGCGCTCGTCGGCGCCATCGCAGCCGTGTCCGTCGGCTCGGCCCTGTCCCCGGCCACCGCGACGGTCTCGGCACCACCGGCTGCACACACCGGCACGGCGTCGCCGACCCGGACGCCCGGGCCGTCGCCTTCGACGCCCTCCGAACCCCCGACGACGAGCCCGGCCCCGTCGCCGAGCGCCACGGTCACCACCGAGGCGGACCCCGTGCTGGCCGCCATCCGCGCGGCACGACCGGGGACGGCATTGGCGCTCGTCGCCACGCTGGCGGTGCGGGGCCGCGGCCCGATGACGGGCTACTCGCGGGCCGAGTTCGGGGCCGCCTGGACCGACACCGACCGCAATGGCTGCGACCAGCGCAACGACACCCTGCGCCGCGACCTGCGCGCCGTCACCCTCAAGGCCGGCACGAACGGCTGTGCGGTCATGACCGGCACGCTGAGGGACCCGTACACGGCGACGACGATCTCCTACTCCCGGACGGCCCGCACCTCGGCGGTCCAGATCGACCACGTGGTCGCCCTCGCCGACGCCTGGGCAAAGGGCGCCGCCGCATGGCCCCAGTCCCGACGGACGTCGTTCGCCAACGACACCCTCAACCTCGTGGCGGTGTCCGCCACGGTCAACGCGTCCAAGGGGAGCGGTGACACGGCCACCTGGCTGCCGCCGGCCACGACCTACCGGTGCACCTACGTCGCGCGACAGGTCGCGGTCAAGGCCAGGTACCGGCTGGCGGTGACCTCCGCGGAACGCGCCGCCATGGTCCGGGTGCTGAGCACGTGCCCCGCCACGGCGCCTCCGTCGGTGGCGGTGGCCGCGCTGGGCGGGTTCCCGCTCTACGCCGCCCCCGTCCCCGCTCCGACACCGAAGCCGGCACCCGAGCCGGCACCGAAGCCGGCGCCCGAGCCGGCGAGCCCGACGATGGTCCAAGGGGTCCACCCGGGCGCCTTCTGCTCCCCGGCAGGGGCGATGGGTTACACCACCAAGGGCACGCTGATGCGGTGCACGTTCAAGGCCGGCGACATCCGGGCCCGCTGGCGATCGGCCTGAGCAGAGCCGTGCCAGACATCCACACGCTCCTCCCGAGACGGGTCGCTGCAGGGAAGGACCGGTAGATGGGGTTCGGCGTCTCCTTCAAGATCGCCCCGGGCGTCCGCGTCCGCGCCTCGAGCCGAGGCGTACGCGCCAGCGTCGGGCCGCGCGCCGCGCGGGTACACGTCGGCGCCGGCCGCACCCGCGTCTCGACCGGGGCCGGGCCGGTCACGCTGTCCACCACCCTCGGTGGTGGGCAGCGGCGCACGTCAGCCCACGCATCGTCGCCACGGTCGACCGGCGGCACACGCCGGCCCGCGCAGCCCACCGTCGCGCAGCTGCAGGCGCAGGCTCGCGCTGCGGAGCGAGCGCAGCAGGTTGCCGACGTCGCCGCCCTCGAGCGGTCCCTGACGACCCTGCACGTGGCCGCCTTCGCCGACCCGCAGCGGCAGGTCCTGCCGCTCCCAGCACCACCCGGTCGCCCTGAGGTCGATGCGGTGCGCCGCGAGCTGTACCGGACGGCGACCGCCGGTGTGCCCGTGTGGAGTCGGGCCCCGCGGAAGCAGGCCAGGACGTGGGCCGGGCAGCAAGCGCCCGTCGAGGCCTGGCGACGGCACACCGGCGAGCTGGTCAGCGTGCAGTGGGACCAGTCCCAGCTCGACCAGGACCGGGAGGCGTTGCGCGACCACGACCCGCTCACGGTGATCTCGGCCGTCGATGACGCGTTCGCCGACAACGCCAGCGACTCCACGTGCGTCGACGCCGGCACCGTCCCCGACACGGGCGCCCGTTACGTCACCGCCGTCGTCACCTACGGCGGCATCGACCTCGTGCCGGAGCACCGGGCGGACCGCACACCGGGCGGCAAGCCGACCCTGCGCAAGCGGTCCAAGACGGACCGCAACGCCCTGTACGCGACCTCCGTGGCCTCGACCGTCCTGGCGACCGCCAAGGAGGCCCTCGCCGTGGCCGTGGCCGCCACCGAGGTCCGGGTGCTCGTCGTGCGCCCGGGCGGCACCGGCGATGTCGAGCCCATCTATGCCGGTACGTTGCGCCGCGACGCCCTCGCCCACCTCGACTGGCCCAGCCTCGACCCGCTGAGGGTGGCCATGGCTGCCGAGGGCGCGGAGATGCGCCTCAAGGGCAGCACTCGGGAGGTCGTCGCGCTGGCGGTGGACCCGGGCTCACCGGCGGCAACCCTCCTCGAGGCGTGGTCCCGGCCCGTTGACGAGATGGACGTCTGAGCCGCCCTGAAGCCCGGCGCCTCAACCTCCCCCGAAGGGCCGCCGAGACGACTCCCTCCGGTGGGGCTCACGACGGACAGGCGCGCCGACCGGGGTGGATCCGCGTTCCGGGCGTCGAGTCCGGGTGCACTATGGACCTACTCCGGAGCGACTGGGGGTTCGATGTCCGGCATCACCGAGAGTCTGCAGCGGTCGGTCAACACGCGCCAGGACGAGCTGGGCCTTCTCGTCGAACGGATCCCGGCGCATTCCCGCTCGCTCCGGCGCCGTTCGGAGATCGCGCGGGTGGTCGTCATCCTCGCGGGCGCGCTCGTCGCGGCGCGCGAGAGCATCGTCGGCGGCGCGACCGACTCGCGGGTGATCGTGCTCGTCTTCAGTGCGCTCGGCATCGTCATCGCGGCGATCACCGGCATGGAGTCGTACTTCAAGTGGGAGGGACGGGCGTCCGAGCTGCGCACGCTCGGCGCCTCGGCGCGGTCGACGCTTCGATCGGTCGACTCCCAGTGGCAGCTCAAGGTCCGCACCGCCCAGACCGAGCAGGAACGAGTCAACGCCCTGACGACCATCATCACCTTGTTGGACAGCGAGCTCGAGCGAATCCGGGACTCGGCCGCCAGGCTCAACATCAGCCTCGAGACGCCGGAGGACACGCCGCCACGCGAGCTGTATCCCGCCTAGACGACGAGATGCTTCGTGCCCGCCGCACGGCAGCCGCGAGGCTGGCCCGTACGAGAGTGGGCCCGTCTTCGGTGTCCGCCGGGATGACTGCGCTCGGACGCGCACGTGGTGGTCGAACCGTGTCGCACCCCGTGCGGGTGCGGCCACAGGTCGACCGGGCTGAGAGGAGAACGGTGCTCGCCAAGTTTCCGGGACACTGCACCGCATGCCAGGGACCGGTTCGGCCCGGTGACGAGATCGTCTCCGGGGGCGGCCGCAACGCCGCGTGGGTGCACGCAGACTGCAGGGCCGAGCTCGCTCTCCCGGGTGTGACCTCGTCGCGGCGGGCGCGGTCCGGCGCGGCGTGCAGCACGACCACGGGCAGAGCCCGGACACCGAAAGCGCCGATGGCTGCTCCTGAGGGAGCGAGGTTCGTCTACACCGACGGCGCGTGCTCGGGAAACCCCGGGCCGGGCGGGTGCTGTCTCTTATACACATCTCCGAGCCCACGAGACGC
>NZ_JBNDHY010000211.1:0-6196 GCF_056755315.1 Monashia sp. HAY1-2A | reverse complement strand
CGGCATGGTCGAGCGCCGCCTGCACGACGGCGAGGGCCCGGACGGTGGAGGCGACGTCGTGGACCCGGACGCACCACAGCCCGGCCATGGCGGCCATGACGGAGGTGGCCGTCGTCTCGAGGTCACGCTCGGCGGCCGGGCGCGGTGGGGCGTCGACATCGCGACCGAGCCGGCCGAGGAACGTCTTGCGGGAGGCACCGAGCAGCACCGGGTGCCCGAGCCCGTGGAGCACCGGCAGCGCCGCCATGAGCGCCCAGTTGTGCTCGGCGGTTTTGGCGAAGCCGAGCCCGGGGTCGAGCACGAGCCTCTCCGGCGCGATGCCCGCCCCGAGCAGGTCGTCGCGTCGGGCCGCCAGCTCGTCGAGCACCTCGCCGACGACGTTGCCGTAGACCGCCCGGGACTGCATCTGCGTGCTGTGGCCGCGCCAGTGCATCGCGACGAACGGCCGGCCCATGGCGGCCACCAGCGGCACCATGTCCGGGTCGGCGAGGCCGCCGGACACGTCGTTGACGAGCGCAGCACCGGCCTCGAGCGCCGCCGCGGCCACCTCGGCGCGCATCGTGTCGACGGACACGACGGCGCCCTGCCCGCTCAGGGCCTGCACGACGGGCACGACGCGGCGCATCTCCTCTGCCACCGACGGACGCTCGGCCCCGGGGCGCGTCGACTCGCCGCCGACGTCGACGACGTCGGCGCCCGCAGCGAGGACCTCCAGGCCGTGGGCGACGGCGGCCTCCGGCTCGAACCACTCACCGCCGTCGGAGAAGGAGTCCGGCGTGACGTTGACGACGCCCATGACGAGCGTGCGGTCGGTGACCTGCAGCAGCTCCTCGATGCCGGTGGCCGTCACTTGTTGCCCTCGAGCATGAGCGCCATGGCCTCCGCTCGAGTGGCGGGGTCACGCAGCTGGCCTCGCACGGCCGAGGTGATGGTCGAGGCGCCCGGCTTGCGGATGCCGCGCATCGACATGCACAGGTGCTCGGCCTGGATCACGACGATGACGCCGCGCACCGACAGGTGGTCGACGAGCGCGTCGGCGATCTGCGAGGTCAGCCGCTCCTGCACCTGCGGCCGCCGCGCGAACACCTCGACGAGCCGCGCGAGCTTGGACAGGCCCGTGACGCGGCCGTCCTTGTCCGGGATGTACCCGACGTGCGCGACGCCGTGGAACGGCACGAGGTGGTGCTCGCACGTGCTGTAGAGCTCGATGTCGCGGACGATGACGAGCTCCTCGTGGTCGATGGAGAACGTCGTGCTGAGGACCTCCGCGGCCGTCTTGTCGATGCCGGCGAAGATCTCGGCGTACGCCCGTGCCACGCGGGCCGGGGTGTCCCTCAGCCCTTCCCTCTCCGGGTCCTCACCGACGGCGAGCAGCAGCTCGCGGACCGCCGCCTCGGCGCGTGCGTGGTCGACCGCCACCCGTCAGCCCTTCTCGCTGGGGTTGACCGGACGGTCGTCCGGCACCTCGATGACCTCCTGGGCCGGGTGCTCCTCGGCGAGGGGGTGAGCACCGACGGACGCGGCCTCGTCGATCTTCTCCTCCAGCTCGCGGTCGGGTGGGACCGGCGGCGGCAGGTGGCCGTTCTGGCCCGAGCCGTTCTGCGATGCCGCGATCTCGGCCGGCGTCAGGACCGGCGGCCGGTCGCCCGGCACGCGGGTCTGCGAGGACAGCCACGTCGGGCGCTCCGGCAGCCGCACGACGTTCTTGAACACCTCGGCGAGCTCGGCCTGGTTGAGCGTCTCCTTCTCCAGCAGCTCGAGGACGAGGTGGTCGAGGATGTCGCGGTTGGTGTTGATCGCCTCGTACGCCTCGTCGTGGGCGGCCTCGATGAGCTTGCGGACCTCTTCGTCGACGACGCTCGCGACGCGCTCGGAGTAGTCGCGCTCGTGGCCCATGTCGCGGCCGAGGAAGACCTCGCCGTTGGACTGGCCGAGCTTGATGGCGCCGATGCGCTCGCTCATGCCGAACTCGGTGATCATCTTGCGGGCCATGCCGGTGGCCTTCTCGATGTCGTTGCTGGCGCCGGTGGTCGGCTCGTGGAAGACGATCTCCTCGGCGACGCGTCCGCCGAGGGCGTACGAGAGCTGGTCGAGGATCTCGTTGCGCGTCGTCGAGTACTTGTCGTCGACGGGCATGACCATCGTGTAGCCGAGCGCGCGGCCGCGCGGCAGGATCGTCACCTTGGTCACCGGGTCGGTGTGGTTGAGCGCCGCCGCGACGAGGGCGTGGCCGCCCTCGTGGTAGGCCGTGATCTTGCGCTCCTTGGCCGACATGATGCGGGTGCGCTTCTGCGGGCCGGCGATGACGCGGTCGATCGCCTCGTCGAGCGCCACGTTGTCGATGACCTTCCGGTCGCTGCGCGCGGTGAGCAGCGCCGCCTCATTGAGGACGTTGGCGAGGTCGGCACCGGTGAAGCCGGGCGTGCGGCGGGCAACGGCGAGCAGGTCGACGTCGGGGGCCATCGGCTTGCCCTGGGCGTGCACCTGGAGGATGCGGTGTCGGCCGAGCATGTCGGGCGCCTCCACCGCGATCTGTCGGTCGAAGCGTCCGGGGCGCAGCAGGGCGGGGTCGAGGATGTCGGGGCGGTTGGTCGCCGCGATGAGGATGACGTTGGTCTTGACGTCGAAGCCGTCCATCTCGACGAGCAGCTGGTTGAGGGTCTGCTCGCGCTCGTCGTGGCCGCCGCCGAGGCCGGCACCACGGTGGCGTCCGACGGCGTCGATCTCGTCGACGAAGACGATCGCCGGGGCGTTCGCCTTGGCCTGCTCGAAGAGGTCGCGGACGCGGCTCGCGCCGACACCGACGAACATCTCGACGAAGTCCGAGCCGGAGATCGAGTAGAAGGGCACCCCCGCCTCGCCGGCGACGGCCCGCGCGAGGAGCGTCTTGCCGGTACCGGGCTGGCCGTAGAGCAGCACGCCCTTGGGGATCTTCGCCCCGACGGCGAGGAACTTGGCCGGCTCCTGGAGGAACTCCTTGATCTCCTGGAGCTCCTCGATGGCCTCGTCGCAGCCGGCGACGTCGGCGAAGGTGACCTTCGGGGTGTCCTTGCTCGCGAGCTTGGCCCGCGACTTGCCGAACTGCATGACGCGGTTGCCGCCGCCCTGCATCTGGCCCATGAGGAACCAGAAGATCGCGAGGATGACGATGATCGGCAGGATCGAGAACAGCAGGGAACCGAACCAGCTCTGCTGCTCGATGTAGTCGTCGACGCCGTTGGCCGGCTGCTTGGCGTCGAGGGCCTGCACGACCTGGCCGGCACGCGCGTCGACGTAGTAGGCGTAGACCGACTTGGCGTCCTTGACCGCCCCGTCGGGCGACGTGTACGGCTTGGAGAGCGTCAGCTCCATCCGCTCGTTGTTGATCAGCTTGGCCGACGTGACGTTGCCGCTCGTGATCTGCTTCATCGCCTCGGAGGTGTCGATCCGCGGCGGGCCGGACTGGGAGAACATCATCCCGAAGACGAGCGCGCTGATGAGGACCAAGATCCACAGCAGTGGGGTGCGCAGTATCCGCTTAGCGTCCATGTACGTGCGGGGCGGGCAGCCCCGGTCCTCCTGCTCGTCCGGTGGGTTCGTCCTCCGGCTCAACGTCCGGCCACCTACCAGTGTTCCGCATCGCGAGGGTGGCTGACCAACCAGCCCGCACCCGTCCCCGCCCCCGGACCGTGCCGGCGGACGCCTCGCGGCCGGGAGCGTGGCGGATATTCGGTTGCCCGTCGCCTCGGGGGTTGCTGCACTGGAGGGCGCCGCCACGTCGCAGGGACGTGCGGACGGACGCCGGAGAGAGCTCGAGAGAACTCGAGAGAGCTCGAGAGCTCGACGGAGCCCTGAGACAGCCAGAGACCCAGAGAGAAGGGAGAGCGGGATGCGCCGCAGCTTCATGTCACCCGAGCAGGTCAGCCGTACCCACGCACAGGACATGGAGCACCTTGGACACCCCACTCACCTCACCGGTGCCGTCGCGCACCACCAACCTCGGGATCCTCGCCCACGTTGACGCGGGCAAGACCAGCCTGACGGAGCGCCTGCTGCTGCACGCCGGCGTCATCGGCGAGCTCGGCAGCGTGGACGACGGCAGCACCCAGACCGACACGCTCGCCCTCGAGCGGGCCCGCGGCATCACGATCAAGGCCGCCGTCGTGTCGTTCGAGCTGGCCAGCGGTGCGCCGGGCGGACCGCTGACGGTCAACCTCGTCGACACACCGGGCCACTCGGACTTCATCGCCGAGGTCGAGCGCTCGCTCGCGGTGCTGGACGGCGCCGTGCTCGTCGTCTCCGCCGTCGAGGGCGTCCAGGCACAGACGAGGGTCCTGCACCGGGCGCTGCGGCGGCTGGGCGTCCCGACCCTCCTGTTCGTCAACAAGCTGGACCGCACCGGCGCGTGCACCGACCGGGTCCTGCGCCAGGTCGTCGAGCGTCTCGCCGTGACGCCCGTGCTCCTCGAGCGCGGCATCGACGAGGGGACGCGCTCGGCCACCGTCGTGCCGGACGGTCTCGGGGCCCTCGGGCTCGCCCCGGCGGTCGGGACCGAGTCGACGTCCGTGCCCGGGCGCGGACGGCCGGCACGGACGGCCGCCCGCGAACGCGTCGTCGAGGCGCTGAGCCGGGCCGACGACCAGCTGCTCGACGACTGGCTCGAACGCCCCGGTCGCGTCTCCGCCGATCGGCTGCTCGCCGGGCTCACCGACCAGACCCGGCGCGGTCTCGTCTGCCCGGTCCTGCTCGGCTCCGCGATGACCGGCGTGGGTGTCCGGGAGCTGGCGGACGCCCTGCCGTGGCTGCTACCGACGACGACCCCCGACGCGCACGGTCCGCTCGCCGGAACCGTCTTCGCCGTCCAGCGGGGGGCGGCCGGCGAGAAGGTCGCCCTCGTCAACGTCACGTCGGGCTCCGTCGCGGTGCGCGAGCGCGTGGCTCTCCACGACGCCCGGGCTCTCGAGGCCGGCGCCCCGGCGGACGCACTCGCCCCCACGGAGGTCCCCAGCGAGCGCGGCGCTCCCCCGAGGACGGGAGGTCGGGCAGCCGGACGCGCGACCGACCGGGACGCGCGGGTCACCGGGCTGGCCGTCCACGAGGCCGGCGGGGTCACGCGCGTCGACCGCGTCCCGGCGGGCCGGATCGCGAGGGTCGTGGGGCTCGAACGGGCCCGCATCGGCGACCTCGTCGGTGACGTCCGGCTGGCGCGGCCGCTCGTCCACGAGTTCTCGCCGCCGACGCTCGAGACCGTCGTCGAGCCGCTCGACCCCGCCGACCGGGCGCAGCTGCAGACGGCCCTGACCCGGCTCGTCGAGCAGGACCCGCTCATCGACCTGCGCCACGACCAGGTCCGCGGCGAGACGCACGTCTCGCTCTACGGCGAGGTGCAGAAGGAGGTCATCGGCGCGACGTTGGCGACGGACCACGGCGTGGAGGTGAGGTTCCGCACCACGACGGTCATCTGCCGCGAGCGGGTCACGGGGTCCGGTTGCGCCGTCGAGCTGATCGGGGTGGCGCCGAACCCGTTCAACGCCACGGTCGGCCTGCGCGTCGACCCCGCGCCGGCGGGCAGCGGAGTGCGGTTCGCGCTCGAGGTCGAGCTCGGGTCGATGCCACCGGCGTTCTTCACGGCCGTCGAGGAGACCGTCCACGCGACGCTCGGACAGGGGCTCGACGGGTGGCCGGTCACCGACTGCGCCGTCACGATGACGCACTCGGGCTACTGGCCGCGGCAGAGCCACATGCACCAGAAGTTCGACCGGTCGATGTCGAGCACCGCGGGTGACTTCCGCAACCTCACCCCGCTCGTCCTGATGGACGCGCTCCGCACCGCCGGGACCGCCGTCGAGGAGCCGGTGCACCGGTTCGAGCTCGAGGTGCCGAGCGACGTGCTGGGTCAGGTCCTCACGATGCTCGGCCACGTGCGGGCCGCGCCGCGTGAGACGGAGGTCCTCGGCGAGGTGACACGGCTGCGCGGCGAGGTCCCGGCCGAGAGCCTGCACGAGCTGCAGCACCGGGTGCCCGGCCTGACGAGCGGGCTCGGTGACCTCGTGTGCGACTTCGACGGGTACCGACCGGTCGTCGGCCCGCGCCCGTCGCGACCACGCACCGACCTCGACCCGCTCCACCGGCGCGAGTACGTCCTCCGCGTCGCCGGCAAGCTCTGACCCGCACCGAACCCTGTCTCTTATACACATCTGACGCTGCCGACGACGGA
>NZ_JBNDHY010000210.1:0-6271 GCF_056755315.1 Monashia sp. HAY1-2A | reverse complement strand
AACCAGTACGGCGCGGACCCCAAGGGCATCGAGTCCGGCGCCGCCCCGGCGACCGCCTGACGCGTCACCGCACGAACGCCTCGACGCCGTCCACCTCCGGGTGGGCGGCGTCGCCGCGTGTCCGGGGTCCTTCGGGATCCGAACGGCCTGCCGTGTCGAAAGGCGTCGCCACCGAGCGACGTCGTGGTGGAGGCTGGAGCCGACCCGGCCCGGCCGCACGCAGATCGCACCGACCAGAGGAGAACCCATGCGCTACCTGCTCATCCACCGTCTCGACGAGACCCGGCCCGAGGCGTGGAACCCGAGCCCCGAGTTCATCGACAAGATGGGCGCCTTCATGACCGAGTGCGCCGAGTCCGGCGTCCTGCTCGCCGCGGAGGGGGTCCACCGCAGCGACGAAGGCGCGATGATCACCAAGCGGTCCGGCGGCACCCCGTCGGTCACCGACGGCCCGTTCACCGAGGCCCGCGAGGTCGTCGGTGGGTTCGCCGTCATCGACGTGGCCTCCCGCGACGAGGCCCTCGAGCTCGGCACCCGCTTCGCCGACCTGTTCCCCGAGGTGTCCGTCGAGGTTCGGCGCGTCATGGAGTTCGAGGACCTCCCCGCGGACATCCAGGAGCAGCACGGCTCCCACGTCATCGACGCCGCCCAGGGCCACCGCGACGCCTGAGCCGGGACCTGAGCCGCGACACCTGAGCCGGGACACCACGCGCGTCGACCGGCGCTGACACCCCCGGACCGCCGCGTCGACCCGTGGCGCCCCTCCGCCCGGCCCGCTAGCGTCGGGCCCGTGAACATCATCTTCGTGGAGCCGTCCTTCCCGGCCAACCAGCGCCGCTTCGTGCAGGCGCTCGCGTCGGTCGGGGCGAACGTCTACGGCATCGGCGAGTCGGAGGAGGGGCACCTCGGCGACGACCTTCTCGGCTCGCTGCGGGGGTACTACCGCGTCGGCTCGGTCACCGACGTCGGGCAGATGGTCGACGCCGTGCGCTTCTTCCAGGACAAGGTGTGGATCGACGCCCTCGAGGCGGTCGTCGAGGCGCACACGATGCCGGCCGCGCAGGTGCGCGAGGCGTGCGGCATCCCGGGCACGAGCGTGCGCACGACGTGGCTGTGCCGCGACAAGCCGTCGATGAAGGACGCGCTGCGCGAGGCCGGGGTGCCCACGGCGGCCAGCGCCGCGGTCGAGTCCGCTACGGAGGCAAGGGAGTTCGCCGAGCGGATCGGGTACCCGCTCATCCTCAAGCCGCGCGCGGGGGCCGGCGCGCAGGGCACGACCCGCGTCGACGACGACCGCGAGCTCGAGGCCGCCCTCGGGGCGTTCGGGGCCGAGGGGTCGACCTCGATCGCCGTGGAGGAGTTCGTCGAGGGGCACGAGGGCTTCTACGACACCATCACGCTCGGTGGGGAGGTCGTGCACGACTGGGCCACGCACTACTACCCGAACGTCCTCGAGGCCATGCGCCACCGCTGGATCTCGCCGGAGTTCATCACGACCAACCGCATCGACGACCCCGCCAACACGTTCTACGCGGAGGTGCGCGAGCTCGGCCGCCGCGTCATCGACGCGCTCGGCATCGAGACGTCGGCAACCCACATGGAGTGGTTCTACGGCCCGAAGGGCCTGCGGTTCAGCGAGATCGGCTGTCGGCCGCCCGGCGTCGGAGCGTGGGACCTCTACTCCGCAGCCAACGACGTCGACGTCTACCGCGAGTGGGCCCACGTCATCACGCACGGGCGTCCAGAGCAGCCGATGCGCCGGACCTACTCGGCGGGCATCGTCGCCCTCCGGCCCGACCACGACGGCGTCATCCGGGGCTACTCCGGCATCGACGAGATCCAGGCGCGCTACGGCGAGTGGGTCATCGACGGCCACTTCCCGCCGCAGGGCCACGGCACCCAGCCCGTCGAGGCGGGATACATGGCCAACGCGTGGGTACGGATGCGCCACCCCGACTACGACACGACGCGCGCCATGCTCGACGACGTGGGGCGCACCATCCGCGTCCACGCCGGCTGAGCGTCGCGCGCGGCGACCGGAGACCAGTGCCAGAGACGATCCTCCTCGGACCGCAGCGGTTCACCACGACGGTGCAACCGGTCGTGCGGTCCCTCGACGTGCCCGGGCGCGTCGCCGTCGTCAACGCCGGCTGGGAGGAGCGCGAGTCCGAGGACGCCGAGCTGAACGGCCTGCTCGACGGCCGTGGTGTCAACCTGCGCCTGTACCACCGGATGATCGACGTGCTCACGAAGGACCGGCGGGTCGCCGCCGCCGCGCTCGCCTTCCGCGACCGCCAGGACGAGCTGCGTGCCTTCTACGGCATCCGGCTGCAGAGCGCCGTCGACGCCGTCCACGCGGTTGCCCACCGCACCTCGCTGCACGGTGTCGGCCCGGTGGCCGTCGAGGCGGCGATCGAGGCGGTGCGCGACGTCGACCGCTGGTACTCCGCCGAGCTCGCCGGCCTGTACGCCGCCACGTTCGAGCGCACGCCGCGCGAGGAGAGCGAGCTCATCGGCTGGCACCGGGGCGAGATCGGCGCCGTCCTCGACGACTGCGGCGCGCTCGTCGTCGCCGGCGGCGACGTGCGGACGCTGCTGCGCACGCTGCGGCTGTTCGACGTGACGCTGCGGGCCGAGCAGCACGTCGTGGCGTGGTCGGCCGGTGCGATGGTCCTCACCGACCGGGTCGTGCTCTTCCACGACCACACCCCGCACGGCGTCACGGCCCCGGAGGTGCACGACACCGGGCTCGGACGCGTCCCCGGCCTGCTCGTCCTGCCGCACGCCCGACGCCGGCTGCGCCTCGAGGACCACGAGCGCATGTCCGTGCTGGCCCGGCGTTTTCCCGAGCACCGGCTCGTGCTGCTCGACGACGGCGCGGTGGTGCGCCTCAAGGCCGGTGCGCCCCCGGCGGCCGACCCGCTGCCGGAGGGGACGCGCTACCTCGACGTCACGGGGCACGTCGCCGTGGAGGGGGCCGCATGAGCACCCCGACACGCCTGGCCGTCAACGGCCTGCGCGACCGCGTCCCGCTGGACGGTCCGGCCATCGACCGGTTCATCGCCCGGTGGGGGTGCCCGATCATCGAGGGCGAGCGCGCCACCTTCCTCTACCGTGGCGAGGTCGACGAGGCGTGGATCCGCCACCGCGTCGTCGGGCTGCCGGACCCCTTGCCGCTCAAGCGGATCGGCGAGTCCGACCTGTGGGCCGTCACGACCGTGCTGCCCGAGGGCTCACGCGTCGAGTACCAGGTCGAGATCCGCAAGGGGGATCACCACGAGCGCTTCAACGACCCGCTCAACCCCCGTATGGCGCACAGCCCGATGGGGTCCTCGTCGGTGTGCGCGGCGGTCGGCTACCGAGTCCCGGACTGGGTGTCGTTCGACCCCGAGGCGCGGCAGGGCACCCTCGTCGAGGAGGTCGTGCGCAGCAAGGCCCTGCGCCGCGACCAGCCCGTCCAGATCTACCTGCCCGCGCGGTTCAACCGGGCGCAGCGCTACCCGCTCCTCGTCGTCCACGACGGCACGGACTACCTCGAGTACGCGGCGATGCGGACCGTGCTCGACAACCTCATCCACCGGCTCGACGTCGACCCGCTCGTCGTCGCCTTCGTGGCGCCGCGCGACCGGCTGAAGGAGTACCCCAACCACGCGCCCCACGCCCGGTTCGTCGCGCGCGAGCTCGTCCCCCTGCTCACCGAACGGCTGCCGCTGGAGGACGCGCCCGAGGCCCGCTGCCTCATGGGTTCCTCGTTCGGCGGCATCGCGTCGCTGTCGACGGCCGTGCGCTACCCGGGGCTCTTCGGCTCTCTGGTGCTCCAGTCGGCATCCCTCGTCTTCACCGACATCGGGTTCGACCACGGCGGCGGACCGGCGTTCGACCCCGTCGTGAAGTTCGTCAACCGGTACCGGGCCCGGCCGACGGCGGTCGTGGACCGCATCCACATGTCGTGCGGCGTCTACGAGCCGCTCATCACGCCGAACCGGTCGATGGTGCCCGTGTTCCGGCACACCGGCATGCGGGTGCGGTACACCGAGGCCCGCGACGGCCACAACTGGGAGAACTGGCGCGACCGCCTCGGCGACGCGCTGACGTGGGTCTTCCCGGGGCCGCAGAAGTTCGTGTACGAGTGACGACACACGCCGAGGGCAGGAGCTGACGCATGAAGGTGACGGACCGCTGGTACTCCGACCGGCTCGGGCAGGACATCACGGTGGCCCGCTGGGGCACGTGGGGTGCGCCGGTGCTCCTGTTCCCGACGGCGGGCGGCGACGCCGAGGAGGTCGAGCGGCACCGGCTCGTCGACCACCTCATGCCGCTCGTCGACGCCGGACGCGCCAAGGTGTACTCGTGCGACAGCGTCGCGGGCCAGGCGATGGCCGAGCGCCGCGGGTCCACCGAGTACCGGATGGCCCTCTTCAACGCCTTCCACGACGCCGTCGCCTCCGAGATCATCCCGGCGATCCACTCCGACAGCGGCGGCCGGATGCGCGTCGTCGTCGCCGGGGCCTCGATCGGCGCCTTCAACGCGCTCGCGGTCACGTGCCGCTACCCGCACCTCGTCGACGCCGCCGTCTGCATGAGCGGCACCTACGCCATCGAGAAGTTCATCGGGGGCCGCTTCACCGAGGACCTCTACTTCAGCTCGCCGCTGCACTTCCTGCCCGACCTCGACGGGCCGGACCTCGAGGCGCTGCGCCAGCGGATGGTCGTCCTCGCCTCGGGCAGCGGTCGGTGGGAGGACGTCGGCGAGGCCTGGGCGGTCGCGGACGTCCTGGGGGCAAAGGGCATCCCGAACCGGGTCGACGACTGGGGGCCGACCTACGACCACGACTGGCCGACGTGGTGGCAGATGCTGCCGACCTACCTCGACGACCTGCTGCCGTGACGTCGTGACGTCGTGACGCCGTGACGCGTGACGCCGTGACGCGTGACGCCGTGACGCGTGACGCGTGACGCCATGACGCCGTGATCGCGCCGTCGGTACGCTCCGAGCATGAGCCGGATCTTCACGACGAGCGTCGCGTCGGTGTACCCGCTCTACGTCGCGAAGGCCGAGCGCAAGGGCCGAATCCGGGCCGAGGTCGACGAGGTCATCGAGTGGCTGACCGGCTTCGACGACGCCAGGCTCCGCGAGCACCTCGAGGCCGGCACGACCTTCGAGGAGTTCTTCGCGGACGCCCGGCTCAACCCGAACGCGGCGAAGATCACCGGGGTCGTCTGCGGCGTCCGGGTCGAGCAGGTCGAGGACCCGCTCATGCAGAAGATCCGGTACCTCGACAAGCTCGTCGACGAGCTGGCGAGGGGCAAGCCCCTGGGCAAGGTCCTCCGCGCCTGAGGGCCACGCCCGGTCAGTCGTCGAAGGTATTCCAGCAGATCGGGCTGCGCAGGCGCTGGTCGTCGAGGACGAGCTCGCGGATGGCATCGGGGAGCCGGTCGCGCTGCCAGTCCCGCTCGCGCAGCCGCGCGGCCTCCGCCTCGTCGCCGGGGACCGACGCCGACGCGGCACGGATCGCGTAGGCGGCCGCGCCGAGCTCGTGCGCGGCGACGTGGGCGACGGCCACGGCCTGGCCGGCCGACAGGGCGGCGAACCGCGCCGGGTCGGGCAGCCCGCGTCCGGCGGCGTTGGCGGTGAAGGCCGCCTGGTGGGCCACGCGCATCGGCACCTCTCCGCGGATCCACGACCGGGTGATGTCGAGGGCCTCGTGGACCCGCCGGTCCCCGGTACCGGCGGCCTCGAAGAGCGGCAGCACGTGCTCGGCGCAGGCGAGCGCCCACTCGGCGAGCAGCCGGTGGTCCTCGTCGGTGAGGGTGCCGCCGCGGCGGATCGTGATGAACCGCGGGTCACGCTGGGTCGGCAGGATCGGCACCCGGCCATTGTGACCCCGACTCGCGCGCTGCTGAACGAAGCGCGCGAAACGTCGGTCCGGCGCGCAAACTTTGGCGCGCGGGAACCCTGGATCGCGCGCTCGTGACGATCCGCACCCTGGCGGCGATCTTCGGCGTCGATCCAGGAGGAGTCCTCGCGCGTGCCCGGATGTTTCGCGCGCTGCTGAACGAAGCGCGCGAAACGTGGGTCCGGCGCGCAAACTTTGGCGCGCGGGAACCCTGGATCGCGCGCTCGTGACGATCCGCACCCTGGCGGTGTTCTTCGGCGTCGATCCAGGAGGAGTCCTCCCGCCTGCCCGGATGTTTCGCGCGCTGCTGAACGAAGCGCGCGAAACGTCGGTCCGGCGCGCAAACTTTGGCGCGCGGGAACCCTGGATCGCGC
>NZ_JBNDHY010000209.1:0-6274 GCF_056755315.1 Monashia sp. HAY1-2A | reverse complement strand
CGCCCTGGCCGTCGGGCAGGTGGGCACGGGCGACCTCGAGCTCGGCCTCGTGGCTGCGGACCCGAACGGTCCCGGCGGTGGCGCCGCCCCCGACGACGGAGGCGCGCAGCAGGTTGGACTGCCCGAGGAAGTTCGCGACGAACGTCGACCGCGGCTTCTCGTACAGGGTCGCGGGGTCACCGAGCTGCTCCATGCGCCCGGCGTTCATGACGGCGATCCGGTCGGCCATCGTCATGGCCTCCTCCTGGTCGTGCGTCACGTGGATGAACGTCAGCCCGACCTCCTGCTGGATCCGCTTGAGCTCGATCTGCATCTGGCGACGCAGCTTGAGGTCGAGGGCGCCGAGCGGCTCGTCGAGGAGGAGGACGTCCGGACGGTTGACGAGGGCCCGCGCGAGTGCGACGCGCTGCTGCATGCCGCCGGAGAGCTGGGTCGGTCGCCTGCCGCCCACATGGGCCAGCTCGACGAGCTCGAGCGCCTCCTGGGCCTTGCGCCGAGCCTCCTTGTCGCCGCGTCGCTTCAGCCCGAACATGACGTTGTCGAGCACCGACATGTGCGGGAACAGCGCGTAGGACTGGAAGACCGTGTTGACGTTGCGCTGGTAGGCCTTGGTGTCGGTGATGTCGTCCGAGCCGATCCGGATGCGTCCGCCCGTCGGCGCCTCGAGGCCGGCGATCATCCGCAGGGTGGTCGTCTTGCCACAGCCCGAGGGGCCCAGCAGCGCGAAGAACGAACCGGCCTCGATGGTGAGGTCGAGGGGGTGGACCGCGGTGAAGGTCCCGAACTCCTTCGTCAGCGCGACCAGCTGCAGGTCGCCCTTGCCCGTGCCCGCCATCAGCCGGCCGTGATCGAGGCGAACATGCGGGAGTACTTCGTCTCCTCGGCCTCGGACAGGCCGCGGAACACCTGGGCGCGCGACAGCACGTCGGCCGGCGGCACGATGAGCGGGTTGTCACCGAGGCTCTTGTCGATCTTGAGCAGCGCGTCCTTGGTGCCCTTGACCGGCGCGATGTAGTTGACGTAGGCCTCGACCTGGGCCATGACCTTCGGGTCGTAGTAGTAGTCGATGAGCTTCTCGGCGTTCTTCTTGTGCTTGGCCAGGGCCGGGATGACGAAGTTGTCGGACCAGAGCGTGAAGCCCTTCTGCGGAAGGGTGTACTGGATGTTGGGGTCGTCGAACTGGAGCTGGACGACGTCGCCGGTCCACGCGGCGCACGCGGCGATGTCGCCCTTGGCCAGGCCGTCGGTGTACTCGTTGCCGGTGAAGCCCTTGATCTGCCCGGCGTCCTTGGCCTGCTGGATCATGTCGATCGCGGCCTTGAAGTCCGCGTCGGTGAACTTCGAGATGTCCTTGCCCTGCTCCATCATCACGAGCCCCACGGTGTCGCGCATCTCGGTCAGCAGCGTCACCTTGCCCTTGAGCGCGGGATCGGTGAGCAGCTGGGTCATCGTCGTGATCTTCTTGCCGCCGGTGGCCTTGAGGTTGTAGCCGATGCCGGCGAAGCCGCTCTGCCACGGCAGCGAGTAGACGCGTCCGGGGTCGAACTCGACGTTGCGCAGGGAGTCCTCGAGGTTCTTGGCGTTCGGGATGTTCGCCAGGTCGAGCTTCTGGAGGTAGCCCTGGCGGATGAGCCGGGCGACCATCCAGTCCGTGCTGCACCACACGTCGCGGCCGGTGTCCTTGCCCTGCTGCAGGAGCGGGCGGACCTTCGCGTAGAACTCGTCGTTGTCGAGGTAGTCCTCGGTGTAGTTGACCTTGATGCCGGTCGCCTTCGTGAAGGCGTCGAGCGTCGGGCGGGCCTTGGTCTTCTCGTCGACGTCGATGTACTCGGTCCAGTTGGACCAGTTGACGATCTTCTCGGAGTCGGACAGGTCCTCGGCCGCTGCGGCCGTCTTGGACGCGGTCCCGGCGGGGCCGCCCCCGCCGCTCGCGGGGTTGCGCCCGGCGGAGCCGCACGCGGCCAGGAAGGCTGCTGCGCCGACGCCGGCCGCGCCCATCATGGCGCTGCGGCGCGACACCAGGCCGCGCATGAGCGCCGCGCGCAGCACCGGGTTGTCCAGGGGCTTCTCGTTCATGGCCTTCTTCTCCAGGGGTTCTCGGTGGGTGACGGGAGAGGATCGACGTCGACCCGGGTCGTGCGGGCTGCCCTGCGGGGCATCAGGACTCGATGTTGGCCATGACGTGCTTGATGCGCGTGTAGTCCTCGAGCCCGTACATGGACAGGTCCTTTCCGTAGCCGGAGTGCTTGAAGCCGCCGTGCGGCATCTCGGCGACGATCGGGATGTGGGTGTTGATCCAGACGCACCCGAAGTCGAGCTTGCGGCTCATCCGCATGGCCCGACCGAAGTCCTTGGTCCACACGCTCGAGGCCAGGCCGTACTGCACGCCGTTGGCCCAGGCGAGGGCCTCGGCCTCGTCGGTGAACTGCTGGACGGTGATGACCGGCCCGAAGATCTCGGTCTGGATCTGCTCGTCGTCCTGCCTGAGGCCGGCGAGGACGGTCGGCTCGAAGAAGAAGCCGTCGCCGAGGCCGTCCGCGCGGTGGCCGCCGGCGGCGACCCGGGCGTGGTCGGGCAGACGGTCGATCATGCCGCCCACGTGGGCCACCTGGTTCGGGTTGTTGACCGGGCCGAGGAGGGCGTCCGGGTCCTCGGGAAGCCCGACCTTCGCCTCGTTCTTCGCGTACTCCGCGAGGGCCGCGACGAAGTCGTCGTGGATGCGGGGACCGGCGAGGACGCGGGTGGCCGCGGTGCAGTCCTGGCCGGCGTTGAAGTAGCCGCCGACGGCGATGCCCTCGACGGCCGCCTCGATGTCGGCGTCGTCGAAGACGACGACGGGCGCCTTGCCGCCGAGCTCGAGGTGCACGCGCTTGAGGTCGCGCGAGGCGCTCTCGGCGACCTGCATCCCGGCCCGCACCGACCCGGTGATGGCCACGAGCGCCGGCGTCGGGTGCTCGACGACCATGCGGCCGGTCTCGCGGTCGCCGGTCACGACGTTGAAGGTGCCCTCGGGGAGGAACTCCGAGGCGAGCTCGGCCAGCAGCAGCGTCGTCTCGGGCGTCGTGTCGGAGGGCTTGAGGACGATCGTGTTGCCGGCCGCGAGCGCCGGGGCGATCTTCCACATCGCCATCATCATCGGGTAGTTCCACGGCGTGACCTGCCCGACGACGCCGATCGGCTCGCGGCGCACGAAGGACGTGTGGCCCCGCATGTACTCCCCGGCCGACTTGCCCTCGAGGACGCGCGCGGCGCCGGCGAAGAAGCGCAGCTGGTCGAGCATCGGCGGGATCTCCTCGCTCGCCGTGAGGGCGTGCGGCTTGCCGGTGTTCTCGCCCTCGAGGCGGACGAAGTCGTCGGCCCGGGCCTCGATGGCGTCGGCGAACTTCAGCAGCGCGGCCTGTCGCTCGCTCGGCGTCGTCTCGCCCCACGTCTCGAAGGCTTTGGACGCGGCGGCGTACGCGCGGTCGACGTCCGCCTGCGTGCTGACGGGGGCAGTGGCGACGACGGCGGCGGTGGCCGGGTTGACGATGTCGGTGGTCGCGTCGGTCTCGGGGTCCAGGTACTGACCGCCGATGAAGTTGCGGAGCTGGCGCGGCTGCGAAGTCATGGCGGCACTCTAGACAGTGACCTGCGCAATGGTGAAGAGATGGTCCGGAAAATCTTCGGAATCAGTTGCGCGGGGACTTGCCAACGTCGTGTTCCACAGGTCAGTATCGGGCCCATGACGACCATCCGTGGCGTGGCCCACAGCGGGTCGAAGCCGCCCCGCCGGGGCGGCGTCAACCTCGACGAGGTCTCCAAGACCATCATCGAGCTGCTCCAGCAGGACGGACGAAAGTCCTACGCCTCCATCGCTGCCGAGGTGGGCCTGTCCGAGGCGGCCGTGCGCCAACGCGTCCAGCGCCTCCTCGACGCCGACGTCATGCAGATCGTCGCGGTGACCGACCCCCTCCAGGTCGGTTTCCAGCGTCAGGCGATGATCGGCCTGCGGGTCTCCGGCGACATGTCGACCGTGGCCGAGGCCCTGTCGGACATGGACGAGGTGTCCTACGTCGTCACCACGGCGGGCAGCTTCGACGTGCTCGCCGAGGTCGTCTGCGAGGACGACGACCACCTCCTGGAGCTGCTGACCGAGCGGATCCGCACCCTCGAGGGCGTCATCACCACCGAGACGTTCGTCTACCTCAAACTCAACAAACAGCTCTACAACTGGGGAACACGATGAGCATCAACCCGAACGAGGTCTGGGAACCGGCCTCGGACCAGCGCACCCCTGCGGGGACCCTGCTGTCCGATGCCGCGCGCGATCACCTGTGGATGCACTTCACGCGCCACTCGGTGTTCGAGGACCCCGGAGACGGCGGGCTGGGCCACTCCGTGCCGATCATCACCCGCGGGCAGGGCTGGAAGATCTGGGACGACCGCGGCAACGAGTACATCGACGGGCTCGCGGGTCTGTTCGTCGTCCAGGTCGGCCACGGGCGTGAGGAGCTCGCCGAGGCGGCAGCCAAGCAGGCCAAGGAGCTCGCCTTCTTCCCGCTGTGGAGCTACGCGCACCCGAAGGCCATCGAGCTGGCCGAGCGGCTCGCCACGCACGCGCCCGGCGACCTCAACCGCGTCTTCTTCACGACGGGTGGGGGCGAGGCCGTCGAGACGGCGTGGAAGCTGGCCAAGCAGTACTTCAAGCTGACCGGCAAGCCGACCAAGCACAAGGTCATCTCGCGCGCGGTCGCCTACCACGGCACGCCGCAGGGGGCCCTGTCGATCACCGGCATCCCGGCCGCCAAGCAGATGTTCGAGCCGCTCGTGCCCGGCACGTTCAGGGTGCCCAACACCAACCAGTACCGGGCTCCCGAGCACCTGCGCGACGACGAGAAGGCCTTCGGCCGCTGGGCCGCCGACCGCATCGCCGAGGCCATCGAGTTCGAGGGGCCCGACACCGTGGCGGCGGTCTTCCTCGAGCCGGTGCAGAACTCGGGTGGCTGCTTCCCGCCGCCGGCCGGGTACTTCGAGCGGGTCCGCGAGATCTGCGACGAGTACGACGTGCTCCTGGTCTCCGACGAGGTCATCTGCGCCTTCGGCCGCATCGGCTCGATGTTCGCCTGCGACGACTTCGGCTACGTGCCCGACATCATCACCTGCGCCAAGGGCATGACCAGCGGCTACTCACCGATCGGCGCGATGATCGCCAGCGAGCGCCTGTTCGAGCCGTTCCGGAAGGGCACGGACTACTTCCCGCACGGTTACACCTTCGGCGGGCACCCGGTGTCGGCCGCCGTGGCGCTGGCCAACCTCGACATCTTCGAGCGCGAGGGTCTCAACGACCACGTCAAGCAGAACGCCCCCGCCTTCAAGGCGACGCTCGACAAGCTGCTCGACCTGCCGCTCGTCGGCGACGTCCGCGGTGCCGGGTACTTCTACGGCATCGAGCTGGTCAAGGACAAGCAGACGCGTGAGACCTTCGACGACGCCGAGTCCGAGCGGCTGCTGCGCGGGTTCCTGTCCAAGGCGCTCTTCGACGCCGGCATCTACTGTCGAGCCGACGACCGCGGGGACCCCGTCGTCCAGCTGGCGCCGCCGCTGATCATGGGCCCGGAGCAGTTCGACGACATCGAGTCGAGGCTGCGTTCCGTCCTCACGGAGGCGGAGAACCACCTCTGACGCGTCGCGCCCGCCGTGCACCGTGGTGCACCGCCAGGCGCGGGCGGTCAGGACGTCCCGGGGAGGGGGCGTGGCCGGTCGTTGGCGTGGGTACGTGACCGGCGAGCGATGCCGGCACCCCGTCGCCACATGTGACGCCGACGCAAGGAGACGACATGGGATTCCTCGACCGACTGCTGGGCCGCGAGCCCGGTCGACCACAGGGCTGGGGCATGGGCCACGGCGCGCCGCCGACCGGTCCGCGGTCCGCGCCGCCCGGCGCCGACCCGTACGCGGTCCCCACGCCGCGTGGCGGAGCCTCCACCGAGGACGAGCGGGCCATCGCCCGCTACCGATACCTGCTGCGCACGGCGCCGCCGGAGGACCTCGAGCGCGTGCACGCCGAGGCCTTCGCACAGCTCTCGCCCGAGCAGCGCCAGATGGTGCTCCAGCGGCTCACCGAGGACCTCCCCGAGTCCGAGCGACCGCGCAGCGACGAGCCGGCCGACCTCGCCCGCAGCGCCACACGCGCCGAGCTGCGTCGGCCCGGCTACCTCCAGGGCGCCTTTGCCGGTGGTACGGGCTGTCTCTTATACACATCTCCGAGCCCACGAGACGCGTAGTAATCTGGGGG
>NZ_JBNDHY010000208.1:0-6448 GCF_056755315.1 Monashia sp. HAY1-2A | reverse complement strand
CCCCCCCCCCCCCCCCCCCCCCCCCCCCCCCCCCCCCCCCCCCCCCACACAAAACGCCCCCCCCCCAGATTACTACGCGTCTCGTGGGCTCGGAGATGTGTATAAGAGACAGACCGTGGAGATCGTCGCCCGCGCGCTCGTCGTCTTCGTCTTCCTCTGGCTGGTCACGCGGTCGGTCGGCCGGTCGACGCTCGGTGAGCTCAGCACCTTCGAGCTCGTCCTCTACGTCACCATGGGCGACCTCGTGCAGCAGGGCGTGACGCAGCAGGACTACTCCGTCACGGGTGCGATCCTCGCGGTCAGCACCTTCGCGCTGCTCACGGTCGGCCTGTCGTGGACCCAGTGGCGCTTCCCCCGGGTCCGCCCCCTCGTGACCGGGCGCCCCGTGCTCGTCTTCGCCGACGGCTCCCCCGTGGAGGACGCGATGCGCCGCCAGCGCCTGTCCCTTCCCGACCTGCTCGTGGCGGCCCGCGAGCAGGGCATCCGCTCGACCGCCGACATCGAGTACGCCGTGCTCGAGGCCGACGGCCGCCTGTCGTTCTTCACCCGCGACCCGTCGCAGTCCGGCGCCCCGGACAAGCCGCCGCAGGCCTGACCGAGCGGCGTCACTCCGTCCACAGGAGACGTGCAGCGAGCGTCCAGCGCACCGGTCCATCGTCTAGGGCCATGGCCACTCGCCGACCGGTCGACCCGGGATCACCCCGCGCGGCCCGCGTTCTCACCGGCACCTACGCCCTCGCCACCGTCGTGGCTCTGCTGCTCGTCCTGTCCCATCCGCACCGCCCCGGCCCGACGCCGACGGAGGTGGTCTTCGGCCTGCTCAACGTGCCGGTCGCGCCCAGCGTCCTGTCCGTCGTCGTGCTGGCGATCGTGACCCGCGCGCTCCTCGGTCGCAAGCGGATCGGGCTGCTGCTCGTCGCCGCGTTCCAGGCGCTCGGGGTGCTCATCGGGCTCGTCGCCGTGCTGCCGCCCGCGCGCCGCCCGTACCTGTGGATGTGGCAGACCCGGGGCGACCTCGGCCGGTTCGTCGACGCCGCCGGCATGGTCGTCGCGCTCGCCGCGGGGTGGTGGCTGTGGCGGCTCCGCGGCCAGTTCACCGGGCGCCTCCAGCGCGGGTCGGGCTGGCTCGCGGCGGTCGCCCTCGTGGCGGGGTCCGTCACGACCCTCGGCGTCGCGTGGGGGCTGCTCGGCGCGGTGGGCGTGCCCCGGTCGCAGGCCGAGGCGCTCGTCGGCACGGTGTTCGCGGTGCTCGGCGGGGTCTCGCCGCGGCCGGGCGGTTTCGTGCCTCCGTGGGTCGTCGACACCGTCGCCCTCTGCGCCGGCGCGACGATCGTCGTGGCCGTCACCCTCTTCCTCGCCTCGGCCCGGCCGGTCAACCGCTGGTCGCCCGAGCGTGAGGTCTCGCTGCGGCGCCTCCTCGCCCGCCACGGCGGCCACGACTCGCTCGGCTACTTCGCCACCCGGCGGGACAAGGCGTCGGTCTTCGACGCCGAGGGCCGCGCGGCCGTGACGTACGCCGTCGCCGCGGGTGTGTCCCTCGCCTCGGCCGACCCGGTCGGCCCGCGCGAGGCCTGGCTGCCCGCCATCGACGCGTGGCGTGCCGAGGCCCGCGAGTACGGCTGGCTGCCGGCGGTCCTCGCGGCGAGCGAGGATGGTGCCCGAGCCTATGCGTCGCAGGGGATGCGGGTCGTGGCCCTCGGCGACGAGGCGGTCCTCGTGCCAGGTCGCATCGACGTCGACGGCGCCCGACTGACACGCGCGCGGCAGGCGGCCGCCCGGGCCCGTCGCGCCGGCGTGACGGTCCGCATCCGGCGCCAGGCCGACCTCGCCCCGGACGAGCTGGACCGCACCGCGGCGTCGGCGCGGCAGTGGCGCTCCGGCGACACCGAGCGCGGCTTCTCGATGGCCCTGGGCCGCACCGGCGACCCCGCCGACGGCCGCGTCGTGCACGTCCAGGCGGCGGACGCCGACGGCACGCCGGTCGGTCTGCTGACCTTCGTGCCGTGGGGCCGCGCCGGCATCTCCCTCGACCTCATGCGCCGCTCGCCTGACGCCCCGAACGGCACGACCGAGCTCATGGTCACCGAGCTGCTCACGCGCGCCGACGAGCTCGGCATCGCGAGGGTCTCGCTCAACTTCTGCATGTTCCGCGGTGTCTTCGCCGGCTCCGCCCGCCTCGGGTCGAGCACGCTGACCCGCCTCAACGCGTCGGTGCTCGGGCTGTTCGACCGGTTCTGGCAGCTCGAGCGGCTCTACCGCGCCACCGACAAGTACGACCCCGAGTGGACCCCGCGCTTCCTCTGCTACGACGACGGCCTCTCCCTTCCCCAGGTCGTCATCGCCGCGGCCGCGCTCGAGGGCTTCGTGCCCTGGCCGGCCCGGCACCGCTCGACGAGCGGGTTGCTCGATGCCGAGCACCTCGCCGAGGTGGCCGTGCTCGAGGCGGCGGGGCCGGCCCTCGACCCCACCCGGCTCGGGCCCCGGCGCAGCGAGGAGTCGCGGCACCGCCTCGCGACGCTCGACCGGCTCCGGGCGGCGGGCGAGGACCCCTACCCGGTCGGGGGCGGCCCGGTCACCCCCCTCGCCCTCGTCCCCGGGGTGCGCTGCGGCTCGTGGAGCGACGGCGAACCCGTCCAGGTCGTGGCCCGCGTCCGTGGGCTGCGCGACCACGGCGCCGTCGTCTTCGTCACCCTCGAGGACGCCGGGGTGCGCCTCCAGGCCCTCCTCGAGACGTCCCGGACCGGGCGGCGCTCCCTCGGCCGGTTCACGGCCGCCGTCGACACCGGGGACCTCGTGCGCCTGGCCGGTCGGACGGGGCGCTCCCGCACCGGCACGCCGAGCCTGCTCGTGAACGACTGGCGCCTGGAGGCCAAGGCGCTGCACCCGGTGCCGTGGCGCGGCCTCGACGACCCCGAGGCCCGCGTGCGGCGTCGGTCGACCGACCTGCTCGTGCACCCCGCCCAGGTCGAGCTGCTGCGGCGCCGCTCGACCGTGGTGGCGACGCTGCGCCGGACCCTGGCCGAGCGCGGCTTCCTCGAGGTCGAGACGCCGATGCTGCACGTGACGCACGGCGGCGCCTCCGCTCGCCCCTTCCGGACCCACATCAACGCCTACGGCATCGACCTGGCCCTGCGCATCGCTCCCGAGCTGCACCTCAAGCGGCTCCTCGTCGGTGGCCTCGGCCCGGTGTTCGAGCTGGGCCGCAGCTTTCGCAACGAGGGAGCCGACGCCACCCACAACCCGGAGTTCACCTCGCTCGAGGTGTACGAGCCGCACGCCGACTACGTGGACATGCGCCTCCTGGCGGAGAACCTCGTGCGCGAGGCCGCCGTCGCCGTGCACGGCCGACCCGTCATCCCCCTGCCGCCGCCGGGGCGGGTCCGCGACGGCCTCGACGGCGTCGAGCTCGTCGAGATCGGTGCGTCCTTCCCCGTCGTGCCCGTGCTCGATGCGGTGAGCCGTGCCGTGGGCCTGCCCGTCGGCCCCGACACCGACCTGGACGTGCTCCTCGACCTCGCCGCCCGGCACGGCATCACCGTCCCCGACGACGCCGGGTGGGGCCACGTCGTCGAGGAGCTCTACAGCCGGCTCGTCGAGCCCGTCACGGTCCTGCCGACCTTCTACACCGACTTCCCCGTCGAGACCTCGCCGCTGGTGCACCCCCACCGCACCGAGCGCGGGCTCGTCGAGCGGTGGGACCTCGTCGTCGCGGGCATGGAGGTGGGCACCGCGTACAGCGAGCTGACCGACCCCGTCGAGCAGCGCCGACGCCTCACCGAGCAGTCGCTCAAGGCCGCCGCGGGCGACCCGGAGGCCATGGAGGTCGACGAGGACTTCCTCCACGCCCTCGAGCTCGGCATGCCGCCCACGGGCGGTCTCGGCATCGGCGTCGACCGGCTCGTCATGCTCCTGACGAACACCCCGATCCGCTCGGTCCTCACCTTCCCCTTCGTGCGCCCCGAGCCGGGGGGCCGGCGGAGCACGGAGAAGAGGGAGAGCCTGACGTGGAGCTGACCGACCCCGGCGTCATCGTCGTCCTCGTCCTCGTGGCCCTCACCCTGTTCGCCCTCGTCGTCGTCGGCTGGCCCCGCTGGGGCGGACGCGTCGCGCACGGAGCCGTCCGCGGCGTCCAGGTGGTGCTGCTCAACGTCGTCGTCGTCGCCCTGGCCGGTGCCGCCCTCAACGACCAGTACCTCTTCTACTCCAGCTGGTCCGACCTGCTCGGGTCCCGCTCGACCGAGGTGCAGCTGCACCACGGCGGCGGCGCCCGGGAGGTGGTCGAGGCGAAGGTCGTCGGGCCGGGGCTCGCCCGGGCCACGGGGCCCACGAGCTACCGTCTGCCGCAACCGGGTTCGCGGCTGCAGACCTATGTGGTCACCGACCCGCGGACCGGCATGTCCGGACAGGTGCTCGTGTACCTGCCGGCCGGCTACGACCCCGCCTCGAGCCGCACGTACCCGGTCATCGAGGGCCTCCACGGGTTCCCCGGCAGCCCCCAGTCGTTCTCCCGGCTGGACTTCCTCACCACCGCCGACGCCCTCGTCGCGCAGCACCGGCTCGCGCCCTCGCTCGTCGTCATCCCGCGCATCGACACCCCCGCCAGCCTCGACACCGAGTGCGTCAACGGCGCGCGTGGACTGCCGCAGACCGACACGTGGCTGGCCCGCGACCTGCCCGCCTGGGTCGTCACCCACCTGCACGCGCGTCGCGACCGCACGTCCTGGGCCGTCATGGGCTACTCGTACGGCGGCTGGTGCGCCGCGTCGCTGTCGATGCGTCACCCGGACGTCTTCGGGGCCGCCATCGTCCTGCAGGGCTACTTCCGCCCGGACTTCTCGGCGAGCTACGACCCGCTGACGCCGCGCGGCACCGAGGCCTACGACCTCGTCCGCCTCGCCCGCACGAGCCCACCGCCGGTCGCCCTCTGGGTGCTGACCTCGCGCCAGGACCCGCTGTCCTACCCGTCGACGTCGAAGTTCCTCAGCGTCGCCAAACCGCCGCTCGACGTGGCGGCCACCGTCCTGGCCTCGGGCGGGCACCGCGACACCGTGTGGGAGCCGTACGTCGGTCGGGCCATGGCCTGGCTCGGCCAGACCCTGCCGGGGTTCCGTGGCTGACCCCGTAGGGCACCGTCCCGCGGCGAGGCGAAGCGGGCACAGGACCGCGCACGGTCGGCCGCACCGGCACCTCGGCGTCCGGGCCCACCACGTCGCCATCGGCCTCGTCGTCGCGGCGTGCGCCGTGGCGCTCGTCGCCGTGGCCCTCGCGGCCGGCGTCGGCCCCGGCACGCTCGAGGACGCCGTCGGTGGTGCCGGCCGTCCCGCAGGCGTCCCCACCGGCGCCGACCCGTCCGCGCCGCCGACCTCCGGTGCGACGTCGACCTCGCCCGCCCCCCTCGTCGTCGTCGCGCTCGGCGACTCGGTGCCGTCGGCGACGACGTGCGGCTGCGCGGGCTACGTCGAGCAGCTCGGCGCCCGGCTCGGGTCCGCCACGGGCCGGACTCCGGTGATCCACAACGACGCCGTCGGCGGGTGGACCACCGAGGACGTCGAGCACGACCTCGACTCCGCGTCGACCCACCGCGACATCGTCGGCGCCGACCTCGTCGTCGTCGAGGTGGGCGCCAACGACTTCGACCTCGACCGCGTGGACGACCCGACCTGCCTGCCGGCGGCGACGTCGCCGTGCTGGACCGACACGCTCCACGGGCTGCACGACGGCCTGACGCGGATCGTCGACGGCGTCAAGGCCGCCGACCCGAACCCGGACCTCCGCGTCGCGGTCGTCGGCTACTGGAACGTGACCGTCGACGGTGCCGTCGGGCGCGCGCAGGGCGGCGCCTTCGTCCTCGGCAGCGACGCCCTGACGAAGGTCGTCAACAGCACCGTCCAGCAGGTGGCCACCGCGACGGGCGCCGTCTACGTGGACGCCTACACGCCCCTCAAGGGCGAGGCCGGCGACCGCGACCCGACGAGCGACCTGCTCGACGACGGTGACCACCCCAACGCCAGTGGCCACACCCTGCTCATGGCGGCGGTCTACGACGCCCTCGAGGACGCCGGCGCCGTCGGCCGCTGGGCCTCGGGCTGAGGCCGGTCTAGGGTCGGGACCGGGGCCGGATCCCGGTCACCGGCACCGTCCGCACCCGATCGAAGGAGCACCGCATGAGCCTCGACCGCCCGGTCGCACCGAACCCGTACGAGCTGCTGCCGGCCGTCGCGTCGTTCACCGTGACGAGCACCGACGTCACCGACGGCGAGCCGCTGGCCGACGCGCAGGTGGCGTCCGGCGGCAACACCTCCCCGCAGCTGTCGTGGAGCGGGGCACCCGAGGGCACGCAGAGCTACGTCGTCACCTGCTTCGACCCGGACGCCCCCACGCCGTCGGGCTACTGGCACTGGGTCCTCGTCGACCTCCCGGCCGACGTCACGTCGCTCGACACCGGCGC
>NZ_JBNDHY010000207.1:0-6559 GCF_056755315.1 Monashia sp. HAY1-2A | reverse complement strand
GGTGTGCAGGACATCGTGAGCGCTGGGGTGGACTACTGCGTCGTGGCGGTACCCACGGTCTTTCACGAAGAGATCGGGCTCGCCCTGGCCGCGGCAGGAGTGCACGCGCTCATTGAGAAGCCACTGGCCCCCGACGTCGAGTCCGCCCGGCGGCTTGCCGAGGCCTTCGAGACCCGCGGCCTCGTTGGGGCGGTTGGTCACATCGAACGCTACAACCCGGCATTGCAGAATGCCCGGCACAGGATTGAGGCAGGTGAGCTCGGGCGGGTCTTCCAGGTGACGACGAGGCGACAGGGGCCGTTCCCGGCCCGCATCGCCGACGTTGGAGTAGTCAAAGACCTGGCGACGCATGACATCGATCTGACCGCCTGGGTGACGCAGCGCACCTACGCTCACATCAGCGCGCAAATCGCCTTCCGCAGCGGTCGTGAGCACGAGGACCTCGTCGCCGCGACCGGCCTGCTGAGCGACGGCACTGTCACCAACCACCTCGTCAACTGGCTCTCGCCCCTCAAGGAGCGCGTTGCCACCATCACCGGCGAGAAGGGTGCGTTCGTCGCCGACACGCTGACCGCCGACCTCACCTTCTACGCCAACGGCTCGATCAAGGTGGTGCGCGAGGACATCGCACAGTTCAGAGGGGTATCCGAAGGTGACGTCATTAGGTATGCGATGACCAAACCAGAGCCTCTGCGCACCGAGCACGAGCAGTTCCGCGACGCAGTCCTCGGTCTCCCCTGCGACATCGTCACGATGCGAGCCGGCACCGAGACCGTCCGGATCGCTGAAGCCTGCATCGCCTCCGCTCGGCAGGCCTCGGCGCACCCGGTGGGCTGACACGGCGATGCCACCCGCCACCAGGGCTCGTCGAACGGCTACGGTGCTACGCCGTCACACCGGGCTGCTCTCGATCGCGGGCGGCAGCGCGGCAGGTCAGTTCGCCTCGTTTCTGCTACTGCCGATCCTGTCCCGGCTCTACGACCCGTCCGACTTCGGCGCGCTCGCCGTCGTGACCGCCTACTCCGTGACGCTGGCGACCTTCGCAACGCTGCGTCTCGAGCTGGCTGTCCCTATGGCCCGGTCCGACGACGACGCGTTCCGGCTCGTCTTCCTCGCCCTCGCCAGCAGCCTGATCGTCGCGGTGGTGGCGGGTGTCGGCCTGGCCTTGTACGGGGATGCGGCGGGGCAGGCCCTAGGGCACGCCGACTACTCCTCCGTCCTGTGGATGCTGGCGCCTCTGATGCTCGCCTACGCTGCGTACCTCACGCTCGCTCAGGCCGCGGTGCGGCAGGAGCGCCTGACGGCAGTCGGTACGCGCAATACTCTGCAGCCGCTGGTGACGACCGGCGTGCAGGTGGGACTCGGACTCCTGTGGCCGACGCCCGCCGCCCTCGTCGCAGGCGCGGCACTCGGCTACGGGACGGCTGCGGCCTCGCTCGTGCGACCTCGTCATGTTCGGCGCGCGGGCCGCCTGGCGCGTCCGGCTGAGCTCTTGGCAACTCTTGCTCGCCACCGCCGATACCCTATGACGTTGCTGCCCGCGGGTGTGATGAACACGCTCGGTCTGCAACTTCCGGTCGTACTCGTCGCCTGGCGGTACGGCACCGAGAGCGCGGGCTCGTTCGGCATGGCCCTGCGCGTGCTGGGCCTGCCCGTCACCCTGGTGGGGGCGGCGATCGCGCAGGTCTACCTCGCCAAGGTCGCCAAACAGGTTCGATCAGGGCAGGCGAATGCCTGGGCATCTTTCGTCAGGGCCAGCCGCGCGCTGGTCGCCGCGGGCGCCGCATTCCTCATCATGGTGCTGGTGCTCGCTCCGTGGGCCTTCTCGACCGTCCTCGGCGCACAGTGGGGGGAGGCTGGACGGTACGCGCAGGCGCTGGCCCTGGCCGTAGCGGCACAGCTAGTAGCCGTGCCGCTGTCGCAAACCCTAATCGCGACCGGCAGGCTCGGCCTGCAGCTCGCTTGGGACGCAGCACGGCTCGCCGTCGTCTCGGCAGCGCTGCTTATCCCCTCGTCTTTCGGCTGGAGCGCCTCGGCGACGATCCTGACCTACAGTGTCGCGAGCGCCCTCATGTATGGCGTGATGTGGCTGCTGTGCGCACGGGCTTCACGACGGAACGACGCCCGCGTGCTTGACGAGGTCGAGCCGGTCGCGACTTGACCGACCCCTCGTCGCCACCGGCCCCGGCCGCCGACGACTCGCCCGAGAGAGCGCGGGCGCGCTGGCGGCGCCCCCACACCCAGAGCACGGCATAGGTCACGAGCCCCGTGTTGAGCAGGCTCTCCGGCCCACCCGATGCCCAGAAGCCGATGGAGGTCGACACGCCCGCGATCCCAACGGCCTCGAGGGAGCCGCGCGCGCTGCCGTCCATCGACCGCAAGCTCACCATAGCGACGAGTGCGCCAAGCACCACCGGGACGATGACGATGCCGCCCCACCCGAAGTTGTGGTAGATCGATCCCCACACGGAAGGAGGCGCTGTACCGCGGTCGGTACCGTACAGCACCTGGTAAATCCGGTTGGGCAGGTCCGTTCCGGGCGAACCGGGGAGGACGCCGAGCAGGCCCCTGGCCCATTCCGCTCCCCACTGGATCGGCTGCTCGTAGATGTAGCGGAATCCTGCCACCGCCGACTCCTGCTGCACCTGAAAGACCCGGCTGCCCAGCTCACGCGTTGCTATCCAGAGCCGGTCGGCGATGGAGGCGTCCTGTCCGAGCAGGGTGTTGCTTCGACCCAAGGCCACTGTCGAGGCGAGCATGAATATCAGACCCGCCGGCAGGATCAGCCAGCTCCGGCGCGGCAGGTTTCGACCATTCATGAGATAGAGGAAGTACGCGGCGACGACGAGGAACTGGATGAAGGCGCCCCGTTGCCCGGTGCCTAGGAGTCCGAAGAGTGCGATCGCCACCAAGCCGATGGAGAGCACCACGTGGCTCTGTCCCGCGCGGCGCCAGTACACGAAGGTCACGAGCAGCAGGCCCGGCAGGATCGCGTTCTTGAACTGGTTGACGTACCCGGGGTACAGGTACCGGGCGCCGGAATAGGAGTCCAGCCGCGCCCCGGCGATGTCGGCCTGCCCACCGGACAAGGAGTTCTTCAGCCCCTCGAAGAGCGCGCTGTAGCCGACCGCGCTGTAGTAGAGCACCACGATGAGGCACGAGAGCGCCACCAATGCCCACACCGCCGGCAGCGGGCGCACCGCCTCCAGTCGCGTGTGGGCGACCGGTTTTCGCGCGCCCGCGGTCATGACAACACCACTGCCGATGAAGTAGCCGATCATGGCCACCAGCACTACGTAGCCGTACACGTTGTCACTGGGCAGCGACGGCTCGAGCGAGGCGAACGTTCCAACGGCCATGACCATCTGGATGTACACGAACAGCGCGTTAGCGTTGAGGATGCCGAACTGTCGCATCACGCTGACGTAATACACCGCGAAGGCGACACCGAGAACGAGCAGGAGGTCGAGCACTGCTACTGGCCTCGCAGGCCGGACAGCACCCGGAAGAAACGCTTGCGCACTCCCCACAAGACTGGGCTAGCCATCGCCGCGAAGCCGAGGCGATCCGGTAGCGGCATGGCGCGGTAGCCGAGCAAAGCTAGGACCTTGCCCCGCTGTCGTAGGCTTTCCATCTCTCGCAGGTGCTGCAACCTCTCGGTCAAACCAGGACTGAGATCAAGATGAGACGCTTCGAGCAGGGCGGACCATGCGCGATGGCGGGCGCCGATGGACGCGCTCATCTGCTCGAACGGCTGCGTGCGCGGGTTGGAGTTGCCCGGATGGATCCGGTATTCGAGAACCACCCGCGGCATCCTGACCACCTCCGAGGACAGCTCCTCGAGCAGCTCACCGATCCATAGGTCCTCGGACGGTAGGGCCGGGTCGATGGGAAAGACAGCAGTGGCCAGACCTCGCGACATCGCCACCACGCCGCCCGACTTGCTCGTGGCATCACCCTTGGGCAGAACCAAGTTGTCGTGGGCGGGGCTCTCGGAGATCGTCCGGAGCTTGAAGCAGGCCGCGACGCGCGCGTCCGACGGGAAGCGCTCGAGAGCGTGCGCCCGTACTTCGAGGGAATCCGTGGTGAGGAGGTCGTCGCCGCCGAGGAGCACGACCACTTCGCCAATCGAGGCCTCGAAGGCCTCGTTGAATGCCGAGACCTTTCCTCGTTTGGCGCCGTCGCCGATGAGCTTGACCCGGGGGTCGCCTGCGGCCGCCTGGTCCAGTTTGTCGCGCGTGGAGTCCGTCGAGCCGTCGTCGACCAGCAGCAGCTCCCAGTCCTCGTGGCTCTGGGCCTGCACGCTCTCGATCATGTCGAGGACATAACGCTCCTCGTTGTGAACCGCCGAAAGGACGGAGACCTTCATGCCGTCCCCCGGATGCCAGCCCATGCGTGGTGCCGTCGCGCCGTGGAGACGATGAACCGCACCGTCCGCTCCGACGTGTCGTTTATCGCGTAGTTGTCGGGCAGCCGTGTGGGCCCCCTCTGCTCAGGAGCGGAGCGCACCAGGCCCACGGCCTCTACGACATTCTCGACGCAGAGCCCGGTCATGAGGATGCCACCGGTGTCGAGGGCCTCCGGACGCTCGATCGAGTCACGTAAAGTGACTGCGGGGAAGCCGAGCAGCGTCGACTCCTCGGCAATGGTCCCCGAGTCGGACAAGACGCACGCCGCGTGCAGCTGCAGGGCGTTGTAGTCGTGGAACCCGAACGGCTCGTGGAAGACGATGCCATCGTGGCGGAGGGCTCCCGGTAGTGCCTGCAGGCGCTTTCTCGTTCGTGGGTGGGTCGACACCAGAACCGGCAGGCCCCATTCCGTGTGCACCGCTCGCAGGCACTCGAGGAGAGCGGAGAGCCTCTGCGGCGAGTCGACGTTCTCCTCGCGGTGTGCACTGACGAGGAAGTAGCCGTCCGGTTGCAGCTCGAGGCGAGTGAGGACGTCGGAGGAGCGGATGCCCTCGGCGTTCGCGTCGAGGACCTCGCGCATCGGAGACCCGGTCAGGAGGATGCGGCGCGGGTGCAGGCCTTCGGAGAGAAGGTTGCGCCGCGCATGCTCGGTGTAGACGAGGTTGAAATCGGCGACGTGGTCGACAAGACGACGGTTGGTCTCCTCCGGCACGTTCTCGTCGAAGCATCGGTTGCCCGCCTCCATGTGGTAAACGGGGATTCGCATGCGCTTGGCCATCACGGCTGCGATGCAGCTGTTCGTGTCGCCCAACACCAGCACAGCATCGGGACGCTCGTGCTGCAGGACTGCCTCCGCTTTGATCAGCGTCTCACCCAGGACTCGCCCGAGCGAGCTGGTGTCGACGCCGAGCATGTGGTCCGGCTCCCGGAGCCCCAGGTCGCGGAAGAAGACCTCGTTCAGCGAGTAGTCGTAGTTCTGCCCGGTGTGAACGAGGACGTGGTCCACCGACTCGTCGAGCCGCTTGATCACCTCGGAGAGCCGGATGAGCTCCGGACGCGTCCCGACGATGGTCATGACCTTCAGCATGGGTCAACCTCCTTGATACGCACCGGCTCCGCGTACGTATCAGGGTCCGAGGAGTCGAACAGCTCGTTCGTCCAGAACAGCGTGACGAGCTCGGTGTCCCCGGTGTTGGTGATGTTGTGGGCCCACATCGTCGGCATGTCGATGACTACGGGGCGCTCCCCCGACACCTCGAAGTCCCGGACCTCGTCAGTGAGGACCCGTCGGAGGCTGATCCGCGCCTGCCCGGAGAGGACGACGAACCGTTCGATCTTGCGAAGGTGGAAATGCTCCCCTCGCGTCACCCCCGGTCGCGTCGTCGACACGAACGTCTGGCCCTCGCCGCCGTGGGACCGCACGGCCTCGACCAACCGCCCTCGGTCATCGGAGTGCTCGGTGAGCGCGATCGGGTAGACGCTGGGGAAGAGGCGCGCCCGAAGGGTGTTGAAGAGGTCGACGTCGAACCGGCTGTCAAGCCTTGGGATGTCCCCGCCGACGTAGGTGCACACGAACCTCTGGAGCAGATCCCACACGCGTCCGACCGAGATCTCGGTGGTCCGCGGCGTGACCACACCGGCCGCGCCGGTCAGCCCTGCAAGCAGTACGTGTGCCGCGTCCTGGACGTGCATGAGCGGGACATGACGGTCGACGATCTCCGGTTGGCCCCCCGAGACAGCAAGGTCGACGAACGTGGCGACGAAGGAGTTGTACTGCGGCCGCCCGTGCTCGCCGAAAAGGTTGGGCAGCATGACGTCGACCAGGCTTCCTCCGGTGCGCTCGCTTGCAGCGCGGAGCACCACTGCGGCCGCTGCCTTACCGGCACCGTAGGGCGTGCCGTTGCCGCTCTGGACAGAGTTGGCGTACACGACCCTCCGCGGGCGTGGATCCGCTTCGAGCGCAGCCGCGAGGTCCTCGGCCAGCCGGACGTTGTCGTTCTCGACAGCGTCCGGCTCGCCACGGTTCACACCGGCGAGGTGGATAACTGCGTCTGCCTCCTGCACCACCTCGACCAGGGTGTCCCATGAGGTCCGGCTGATCGGCACCACCTCGTGCCCACCCAGCGCACGAGATCGCACTTGCAGGTGCC
>NZ_JBNDHY010000206.1:0-6568 GCF_056755315.1 Monashia sp. HAY1-2A | reverse complement strand
GATCCAGAACGTGGACCACCGACGGGACCCCGAAGGCATACCGCGCGAGCAGCTGAGCGCCTCCCACGGTGACCGGCGAGTAGTTGACCCACAATGCATCCAAGTCTCGCAACGCCGGATAACCGTTCACCATCGACGAAGCCCCGAATGAGCTGTAGTTGGCGACTCGACGTAGCGCCGAGCTGTCATGGCTGGGGTACAGGGCGACACGATGCACGTCGACGCCATCGCACTCCTCCACGAGATGTCTCTGAAGCGAGTAGCCGTCCGCGAGGCGGCCCGTCGGGTAGTTCGGGAAGCCCGTCAGGACCCGCACTTGGTGCCCACGTTCCGCGAGACCGCGCGCCAGGACGCCGGGAAGCGCCGCGGGTCCCGGTTCCGGGTCGTACCACTGGGTGAGGAGCCCGAACCGCATGCTCCACTCCGTCCTCTGACGCTGGCAGGTCGCGGGGCCACGACCGTCCCTTACAGGGCATATCCTACATATGACCCATATGCCGTATTGAAGTGGAAGAGGGCGCCTTGAGCGCGACAGAGCCTGATTTCCTACCCTTTGCCCTCCCCGACGTTGGGGAAGCGGAGATCGCCGCTGTCGCCGAGTCGATGCGCTCCGGCTGGCTCACCAGCGGCCCCCGCTCGGCCGCGTTTGAGGCCGAGTTCGCCGCGTTCATAGGCGGCGACGTGGAGGCCGTTGCGGTCAACTCGGCGACTGCCGGCCTGCACCTGGCGCTTGAGGCCCTCGGCATCCGCCCCGGCGATGAGGTGATCGTCCCTACCTGGACGTTCACGGCGACCGCTGAGGTCGTGCGATACCTCGGCGCCCATCCCGTTATCGTCGACGTCGATGAATCGACATTGAACATCGATCTGGATGCGGCCAAACGAGCCGTCACCGCTCGGACTCGCGCCATCATCCCCGTTCACTTCGCGGGACTGGCGGTCGACCCGGATGCGCTTCGCCGATTTGCCGACGAGCACGAACTCCTGATCGTCGAGGATGCCGCACACGCACTGCCTTGCGTGGGTGGCGGGACCATGGTCGGCGCGGGCGAGTCCGACGCCGTGGTCTTCAGCTTCTACGCGACCAAAACCATCACGACGGGTGAAGGAGGAATGGTCGTGACCCGAAAACCTGCCGTCGCCGAGCGCGTGCGAACCATGCGCCTGCATGGCATCAACCGAAACGTCTTCGACCGGTACCGAAGCACCAAACCATCGTGGCTTTACGAAGTCGTGGCTCCGGGCTACAAGTACAACCTGCCTGACCCCGCAGCCGCGATGGGTCGGGTGCAGCTGATGCGGGCCCACAGTATGCGTGATCGGCGCGCCAGCATCGCTGCGCAGTACGACATCGCTTTCGCCGACCTTCCGCTGCACTTGCCTGCCCGCGCCACAGGGGATGATGTGCACTCGTGGCACCTCTACGTGGTCCGCTCGGACGATGCTGCGCCCATCGATCGCGATGGTGCCATCGAGCAACTGGCCGGACTTGGAGTCGGTACCAGTGTTCACTTCATCCCGCTACACCGCCATCCCTATTGGCGGGAGTCCTATGACCTGAGGGACGTCGACTTTCCGGTGGCCACGCGCTCCTTCACCCGCGCCCTCAGCCTGCCGCTCTTCTCCTCGATGACGAGTGCCCAGGTGGACCGCGTCATCTCCGCGGTCCGAAGGGTTTTCGGATGAGCGGGCTCATTGCGCGAGTGTCCCGTGCAGCAAAGCGCGTTTTCGACCTGACCATGGCGACGCTCCTACTGGCGTCGCTCTCCCCTGTGCTCGCGGTGGTCAGTGTGGCCGTCCGCCTGGACTCCCCGGGTCCTGTCTTCTTTCGCCAGGAGCGAGTTGGCCTCAACGGTCGCACCTTTCGAATCCACAAGTTCCGGACCATGTGGACGAAGCACGACGGTCGGTTGCTGAGTGCGGCAGGCGATGCCCGAGTCACGCGCGTGGGCAGGTTCTTGCGCAAGAGCAAGCTCGACGAGCTGCCGCAGCTCCTCGATGTCCTCCGAGGCGACATGAGCCTCGTAGGGCCACGGCCTGAGGTCCCGGTCTACGTGGAACAGTGGGCGCCGGAGCTGCGTGAGCTCATCCTCTCGGTTCGGCCCGGTATCACGGACCCGGCCAGCATCCAATTCCGCAACGAGGCCGACGAGCTCGCTCTGGCGCCCGACCCCGAGACCTACTACGTCGAAGAACTGCTACCGCGCAAGACTGCGGCCTATGCCGAGTACGTGCGCACGCGATCCATGGCGAAGGACATTGTCGTTCTCGCGCAGACGGCCCGCGCGGTCGTCGCGAGCTGATCCCGCAGGCTTCGAGCCGCGTTCACCGCAGTCGGTCTCGGGCAGGCACCGTGGACTCGAAGAAGAAAGCCTTGCCGATCAGCCTCGGGACGGCACCGAGGGCTCGACGAAGAACGCCTCGCGCTGCATAACGTCCAGGATCTCCAACCCATCCATGGGCTGCGCCAGCACCAGCGAGCGTCCGATCGGGGGAACACTCACGCTGTCGACGAGCGGGTGGCCCGTCGCGTGCCGGTGCTCGTTCAGGGCGAAGAGCTCCTCGCCAAGCTTCTCGCCCGGTCGCAGGCCGGTGAAGACGACCTCGACGTCGCGGCGCCCGCTCATCCGGATGAGCGTCTGGGCCACCTCGAGGATCTTCACCTGCTCGCCCATCTCGAGGACCATGACCTCGCCGTCGGTGCCGATCGAGGCGGCCTCGAGGACGAGCTGGCAGGCCTCGGGGATGAGCATGAAGTAGCGGCGCACCTCGGGGTGGGTCACCGTCACGGGGCCGCCCATCTCGATCTGGGCCGTGAACGCGTGGACGACCGAGCCGCGGGAGCCGAGCACGTTGCCGAACCGCACCGACACGTAGCGGCCGTCGGCTCGCCGGGCGAAGTCGGCGGTGAGGCGCTCCGCGAGACGCTTGCTGTAGCCGAGGACGCACGTGGGGTTGGCGGCCTTGTCGGTGGAGATGTTGACGAACGTCGAGACCCCGACGCGCTCGGCCGCTGTGAGGACGTTGAGGGTACCGACGACGTTGCTCTTCCAGGCCTCGAGCGGGTGCGCCTCGAGCAGCGGCAGGTGCTTGAGGGCGGCGGCGTGGAACACGACCTCGGGCCGGGTCCGGTCGAAGGCCTCCGCGAGGGCGGCGGTGTCGCGGATGTCGGCCAGGACGAGGTCGTCGGAGTCGAGCAGGCCGTGCCCGGAGAGGCTCATCTGGGTGGCCTGCAGACCGGACTCGTCGCGGTCGAGCATGAAGAGGCGCGCCGGGCCGAACCGGGCGATCTGCCGGCACAGCTCGGAGCCGATAGACCCCCCGGCACCGGTGACGAGGATGCGGCGACCGGAGATCTGCTCGGCGATCGCGGTGGTGTCGAGCTCGACGGGGCGCCTGCCGAGCAGGTCCGCGACGTCGAGGTCGCGCAGGTCGTGCGAGGTGGGACGCCCACCGATGATGTCCTTGAGCGGCGGGAGGCTGACGACCTCGAGCCCGGCATCGGCGGCGCGGGCTGCGAGGTCGCGCAGGGTGGCGGCCTCGGCGTTCGGCAGGGCGACGACGAGCGTGTCGGCGTCGAAGCGCTCGGCGACCTCGGTGAGGTCGGATCGTGTCCCCCGCACTCGGACACCCTCGAGACGCAGGCGGTGCTTGCCCTTGTCGTCGTCGAGCAGGGCGACGGGGACGAAGCCGCTCGCGTCGTCGTACTTCATGCTGCGCACGAGCCGGCGACCGGCCTCGCCGGCGCCGAAGACGATCGCCTTGCGCTCCGCGACCGACTGCGTGGCGCGGTGCGAGCGAACCGTCCGCACGACGAACCGCAGCGCGAACATGGCCGCGAGTGCGAGCGCCGCGGCGGTCAGCGGCACGCCACGCGGGACCACCGGCGGCTCCACGAGGAGGCCGACGAGGAACAGCAGCGCCCCGACGACAGCCGTCGTCGTGGTCAGCTCGACGACCTCCTCGAACGAGCCGAGCAGGTGGCTGATCGAGTACGGCCCGACGACGTAGCCGAGGACCAGCTGTCCGACCATGGCCGCGAGCGCGAACCAGGCCGCGCCCTGGACGAAGGGGTTGTTGAGGCTGAAGTCGAGGCGGATCCACAGGGCGACGAAGATCATGACGACCCAGAGGACGGCGTCGACACCCGCCCAGGCCAGTCGAACCCAGCGGGCCCTGCGAGTCTTCGCCGTCACCGTCTCATCACCCTGGTACCCCTGGTTCCCTGCAGTCCCCGAAAGGCGTCGGGCCGCTCCTTTCGGGGCGACGCCACCCGACTGACCTGGAGCGGGTCAGCCGAAAACGGTCATTCGACGCGAGCCCATGCTACCTGCGCGAACAGTACAAACGACGAATTTACCTTCTTCTACACGATTCGGACATCTGGACGAAGCAAAGCAGCGGCCCCACCGGCACCTGGCCTTCTCCCTGCCGCGGACTAGCCGGCACTACCCTGCGATGACCCCGTCCGCGCGGGGATTCCGACGTCGAGGTCCGCTGGAGGGGCACGATGCACACCCGCAAACTGCGCTCGCGACTCGCCGTCGAAGACCTGGGTAGGTTCTGCCTCACCCAGCTGGGGGCCCTCTGGCTCGCGCCGGCGGTTGGTGCCCTCATCGCAGGTGCGAAGTGCGAATGGCTCACCGGTGAGTACCGGGCCCACCTCGACATCGAGGGGGCGACCGGCGACGTGGAGAACGCGGTTCGCGATCGCCAGGGCCGCGCGGTGTTGGTCCGTTGAGCGGGCTGAGTCTCGGCTCTCGCCCTGAGCGTTACTCCTGTCCCCTCGCACTTACGCTCGGGCTGACAACTGCGGCAATTGTCGCCGCCAGCCGGGCGGCGTGGTTGGCCACGCGTGGTCTGGACCTCACGGACGAAGGCTTCTATCTCAACACCATCAGCCATCCCGCTGATGATCGCTCCACCATGCTGCTGTTCGGCTACGTCTATCACCCCCTCTACGTTCTCGTAGGCGGCGACGTCGTCCTGCTTCGGTGGATCGGCATGGGGCTCTCCTTTCTTGCAGTGGCGTCACTCGCCTGGGTGGTTCTCGGCACACCGGCTCTGACCGGCAACCGTAGGCTGCCCCGCCTCCTGCGGGCAGGAGCGAGCGCAGGACTGGGTGCCACAACCTTGGCCACGGTGGCGCAGATGCCCATGACACCCGGGTACAACGCTCTTGCTCTACAAGGCCTCGCCGTCGCCATGACCGGGCTTGTGGTCGTGGGGACACGCGATGGGACGCCCCGATCGCTGGGAGCGGCCCTCCTGGGTGTCGGCGGCTGGCTGACCTTCATGGGCAAACCGACAACGGCCGCCGCCCTCTCGGCCATAGTCGTCGGCTGCATTCTCGCGCTCCCGGGACCATCGCGACGGTCGCTGTGGATCGCTCCTCTCGCCAGCTGCGCTTCCGCTGGCATCACGTTGATCATGTACGGCTTGTCGCCGTCTGAACTCGCTCGAGTGCTGTCTGCCGGATTCGCCACCTCCCAGGCTCTGGGTGGCCATGACAGCCTCGTGAGGCGCGACCCGTTCCTTGGACAGCCGCTGACGCTGGTCCTCCTGCTTCTCGCTGTGGCCGTCGCTCTCGGAGCCGTATATGTCGCCACCCGAGCCACCCGCCTGTCCCCCAAGAGCTGGAGACGCCACCTCGGAGAAGGATTCGCCTTCCTGACTCTGATGGCCGGCCTCGGGGTGATCGCGTACTCCTTGGTGTGGCGCTGGGAGCAGCGGCCCGCCAGCACGCCGCTCGCGGCGACCGATGCCGCGTCCAACCTGTTGCTCGCCACAGCCACGGGCATCGGGGCGGTCGCCGTTGTGACGTGGTCACTCTTCCGTGGAGACCGCACCCGAACAGGCTTGGTGCCCCTGCTGGGCCGCATTGACCGCCTCCAGGTCACGACGGTCGGGGCGCTGCTGTGCATGCCCCCTGCCTACGCTTTCGGCACCAACGTGAATCTGTGGGCCGCTCAGGGTCGCGCCGCCTGCTTCTGGCTCCTCGCGCTCAGCGTCCTGCTCGTCCGATTCTTCGGCACAGGACGCCTGCGCTTGGTATGGGTGGCGCCCACGATCGCTGCAACCACGCTGCTCATTGCCACACTGGTTACCGCGGCCGCCGCTCCGTACCGTTACGCGCCTCTGTCTACCGCCACGATCGAGACTCGAGTCGGAGGGGGCACGATCCGCCTGACGGGCGAAGATCACCAAGCCGTGAGTGCGCTCGGAGCCCTTGCCCAACGGCTCCACATCGACGAGCAGACTCGCGTGCTGGATCTCACCGGTGACTCTCCAGGTTCGATCTTCATCCTGGGCGCCCGAGCTGTAGGCCAAGGATGGATCATCGGCGGGTACCGCGGGAGCGAGCCGGCCGCGCGGCTCGCCATCGAGAACGACCGGTGCAGCGTTCGGAACGCTCTTCTACTGGTGTCACCCTCGGCTCCCAGGGCGGTCTCGGTGCGGGTATTGGCAGCAGCCGGGCTGGCCCTGGAACGGGACTACGAGCCAGCGGGCGAGTTTCCTCGTGTGCGTGCGTCCTCCGCGGGCGCCCGCCTGGCGGAGACCGTCATGG
>NZ_JBNDHY010000205.1:0-6660 GCF_056755315.1 Monashia sp. HAY1-2A | reverse complement strand
GTGGCTGCACCTCGCGGCGGTGCCCCTCGTCCTCGCCGGTGCGCTCGTGGCCGGCCTCGCCGGACCGGCCGCGTACACCGTGTCGACGACGGCGCAGGGCCACACCGGCTCCATCGTGACGGCCGGTCCTGCGGGCTCGCACCGCGGGGGTCCGGGCGGTGGCGCTGCCGGCGCGTTCGCCGGCGGTGCTCCCTTCGGCGGCCTGAGCCAGGGCAACGGCAACGGCACGGCGCAGCAGGGTGGCCCTCGGGCCGGACGGGGCGGCCTCCTCGACGCGTCGACGCCGAGCACCGCGGTCGTCGCGGCGCTGTCGGCCGACGCCGACCGGTACACGTGGGTGGCCGCGGCCGTCGGGTCGCAGACCGCCGCCGGACTCCAGCTCGGCACGCAGCTGCCGGTCATGGCCGTCGGCGGGTTCAACGGGTCCGACCCCAGCCCGACGCTCGCCCAGTTCGAGCAGTACGTCGCCGAAGGCCGGATCCACTACTTCGCCGGCGGCGCAAGAGGGTTCGGCAGCCAGAACGGCGGCAGCAACGCCTCCTCGCAGATCGCGTCGTGGGTCGAGCAGAACTTCGTGAGCGTCACGATCGACGGCTCGACGTTCTACGACCTGACCCGGCCGCTGACGGACTCCGCATCCGCCCCCGGCGCCACGACCGTCCAGTGACGACCGCACGCACAGCGCCCCCCACGACACAGGAGGACCTCCGATGACGTCCCTGCCGACGCCGCGAAACCGCCTCTCCCAGCAGGTCGTCCGGTTCGCGGGCGTCGGCGTCCTGTCGACCGTCCTGCACCTCGGCCTCTTCGCGGCCCTGGTGCGGGGCGGCGTCGGGTCGATCCTCGCCAACGGCCTCGCGCTCGTGGTGGCGACGGTGGTCAACACTGCGCTCAACCGGACCTGGACGTTCGGGGTCACCGGGCGCCGACGCCTCGTGACCCACCACGGGCAGGCCCTCGTCGTCTTCGGCATCACCTACGCAGCGACGACGGCGGCGCTCGCCGCCCTCGCCGCGGTCTCGCCTGGCGCGGGCACGCAGGTCCAGACGCTCGTCGTCGCGGTCGCCAACGTCCTGTCGACGGCGGCGCGCTTCGTCGCCATGCACCGGTGGATCTTCCGTCCCTCACCGCCCCAGACCGCCGAGCGGTCACAGCCGGCAGGGCTGGAGCCGGCGGTGTCCGCCGGGGACAGCCCCGACCGCTGACCGGCCGGCGACCGTCGACGGGCTTCGGATCAGTCGTGGTCGTCAGGACCGGCAGCCTGCTCCCACCAGGGTTCCTGGTGGGCGGCGACGACGGCGTCGACGTCACGACCCGACAGGTCGACGCGGGTGCCCACGACCGGCGCGACGAGACGCACGCCCTTGTCGGCGGCGACGCGCCGGGCCCACCGGATCGGCTCGCTCCACCAGTGGTGGGCCAGGTTGAAGGTGGCCCAGTGGATTGGCAGCATGACGGCGTCGGTCGCGCCCCGGTTGACGTCGAGGTGGGCCGCGACGGCCTGCTCGGGGTCGAGGTGGATGTCCGGCCAGTGCACGCTGTAGGCGCCGACCGGGATGATCGTCAGGTCGAACGGGCCGAGGTCGGTGCCGATGTCGGCGTAGCGGTGCGTCGGCCCGGAGTCGCCGCCGAAGAACACGGCATGGCGCGGACCGCGCAGCGACCACGCCGCCCACAGCGTCTGGTCGCGGACGAACCCGCGGCCGGAGAAGTGCCGCGCCTCGGTGCACGTCAGGGTGATGCCGGCCACGACGGTCGACTCGCGCCAGTCGAGCGAGGTGATGCGCCCGGCGGGCACGCCCCAGGACCGGAGGTGCTCGTCGACGCCGAGGGGCACGACGTACAGCGGCCGGTGGGTGCGCTCGAGCATCGTGATGGACGGCTCGTCGAGGTGGTCGTAGTGGTCGTGGCTGATGACGACGGCGTCGAGCGGCGGCAGCTCGGCGATGGACCCGGGGACCGGGTGCAGGCGCTTCGGGCCGACGAGCGTCGACGGTGAGGCCCGCTGCCCGAAGACCGGGTCGAGGAGGAAGCGGGCGCCGTCGACCTCGACGACCGACGTCGCGTGGCCGTACCACGTGACGGCGAGGTCGGCCGGCTCGGCCGGGTGCTGGGGCCGCACGAGCGGGACGCGACCGGCGGGGCGGCCACGGCCGCGCTCGCGCCACATCGTGCCGAGCACGCTGCCTGGCCCTTCGGCCTCCGGGGCCGCGCCGACGTGCGGCGGCTCGTGCGCCCTGAACCGGCCGTCACGGTAGTTGGGGGAGGCGGTCACGCGGGCGCGGACGGCGCTCGTCGTGGCGCCCATGCGTCGCAGGATCGGCAGCTGCACCGGGTGTCCTCTCGGGGTCCGCTCGGGGACCGGGTCGGTGGTTTGGGCGACGGAAACCGGGCCGCGCGAAGGTGGCGACGGTCGGCCAGGGCTCCATTCTGCGGGTTTGCCGCGTCGCGTTACCGATGACGCCGCCATGGTGTTGACGTGACACCACAGTGATGTCATAGTGATGCGTATGGACATCACCGAGCACGTCGACACACTCCGGCGGGACCTGGCCCGAGCCGCCGAGGCGATGGGCCCAGAGCTGGGGCAGGCGGCCGAGCGCCTCGGGTACGCGCTCGACTCGTCGGCGCGTCTCGCCCTCCTGGACGCCCTGTCGCACGCGGCGGCCGAGATCACCAACGAGCTCGACGGCACGTCGGTCGAGGTGCGCCTCCAGGGCCGCGAACCCGTCTTCGTCGTCGTCGGCGCCGGCCCGGCCGCCGTCGCCGTCGACGACACCCAGGCCGTGCGCTCCACCGACACCACCGCGCTGCCGGCCGACGAGGAGGGCGCCGAGACGGCCCGCATCACGCTGCGCCTGCCCGAGGCCCTCAAGGGTCGCGCCGAGGACCTCGCCGCGCAGCGCGGACAGTCCCTCAACACCTGGATCGTCAACGCCGTCCGCGCCGCGGCGCACGGCAACCCCCCGGCTCCCGGCTTCCCCGGCTTCCCACCGATGCCGCCGGGGCCGCAGCTGGGTCCGGGCGCGCCGGGCCGCAACCGCTCCTCGAACAAGCGGGTCCAGGGCTGGGTCCGCTGACCCGCCTGCCTCCGGCACCACCGACCACCACATCCCGCGCCGGCACCACCGGGCCACGTCCCGACCGGCACCACCGAAGGGAACCACCATGAGCGACACCCTCGAGACCCGCTTCGACACGACGGGTCCCGTCAACCTCAAGGTCGAGCTGCTCGTCGGCGACGTGACGCTGACCGCCACCGACGCCTCGGCAACCGTCGTGCGGCTGGTCCCGCACGGCCACAAGGGCGCCGAGCTCGCCGAGAAGTTCACCGTCGAGGCGCACGGCAACGACGTCGTCGTCCTGTCCCCGAAGCTGCGCGACTCGTTCTTCTCGCTCGGCACCAAGGGCTCGGTCGACGTCGAGGTCGAGCTGCCCACCGGCAGTGCCGTCGAGGCCCGCACCGGCGCCGGTGACATCACGGCATCGGGCCTGCTGGGCGAGGTCCGCGCCAACACCGGGGCCGGCGACCTCACCTTCCACGAGGTGGCCGCCGCACACCTGAAGTCAGGCTCCGGCGACCTCACGCTCCAGTCGGCGCGGGGGGACGTCAACGCCAAGACCGGGTCCGGCGACGTCTCCATCGGCTCGGCCGGTGGCCGCCTCGACCTCGTGACCGGCAGCGGCGACATCGCGCTGCGCCGCTCCGACGCCCCCGTCAAGGCGAAGACCGGCTCGGGTGACCTGCGCATCGACGCGAGCACCGGCGACCTCGAGCTGATGACCGGCACGGGCGACGTCGACCTCGGGGCCGTGCACGGCGGCCAGGTCCAGGCCCGCACCGGCACCGGCGACGTGACCATCGGCGTGGCGCACGGTGTCGCGGCGTTCCTCGACCTCAACAGCGTCACGGGCGACGTCGACGTCGACCTCGAGTCCTCCGACGGACCCGGCGACAGCGAGGCGCGCGCCAGCCTCACGGTCCACTCCGGCAGCGGCGACATCCACGTCAAGCGCGCGACGGCGAGCCTGGCATGAGCGCCGTGAAGGGCATGACCCTGACTCCGCAGGAGGCGCTCGCCCGCGACGTCATCCTCCAGCGCTCGGCGGCGCGGCACCACGCGCCCCGGCGCCAACGCCGCCACGTGCGCGCCGCGCTCCTGCTGCGGCGGCTCGCCGAGCGCCTCGACCCCGGTGCGCACGGTGACGACGCGGCCGCGCGCCGCGGTGCACACGGGGACGCACACGGCGGCGCGCCGGTCGTCACGCGGTCCGGCCACGACCGTTCGGCACCGCGGCCCTGGCAGGCGCAGCCTCGCCGCTCGCCGCACCGCCACTCCTGACCCCGCTCCCGCGGGCCGACGCCCACCCGCCGACGCTTCCCGGCCGGGTGGGCGTCCGGCGTCGCGGGTGGCGTTGCGGCTGCCCTGCTCGCCCGGTGCGCACGGACCGGCGTGCGACGATCGAGCCATGTACGTGCCCCGCGCCAACGCCATGGCCGACGGCGAGATCCGCCGCTTCCTCGACGCGCACCCTGCCGGCCACCTCGTCACCGTCGGCCCGGACGGGCGGCCGGACGCCACGCTCCTGCCCGTCATCGTCGACGAGGAGCCGGAGGGCAGCCTGCGCGTCGCGGGCCACGTCGCCCGGTCCAACGAGCAGTGGACGCGGATCGCCCCGGGCTCCGCCGGGCTCGTCGTCGTCACCGGGGCGGACGCCTACGTGTCGCCGGGCTGGTACGCGAGCAAGCGTGAGCACGGCCGGGTCGTGCCGACCTGGAACTACAGCGAGGTCCAGCTCTCCGGTGCGGTGACGGTCCACGACGACCCCGGGTGGGTTCTCGACGTCGTCACGCGGCTGACCGAGCGGCACGAGGCCGGCCGTGCCGCGCCGTGGGCCGTCACGGACGCACCGGCCAGGTGGGTCCGGGGCCGCCTGCGCGCCATCGTCGGCGTCGAGCTGCGCGTCGAGCGCGTCGAGGGCAAGGCCAAGCTGTCGCAGAACCGGTCGGACGCCGATCGTGCCGGAGCCATCGCCGGCCTGCGCGACGAGCCGGGCGCCGTCGCGCACGTCGTCGCCGACGCCATGGCGGACGCCCTGTCGAGCTGACCGCCTGATCTGGAAGCCGTTGTGGCACAGATGCGCCGAGGCATCGGCGAGTCAGTGGCTCGCCACGACGACCGTGGTGCGCCACCGCGTCGACGCGGGGCGCCTCATCGAGCGGTGACCCGCTCCGCGGTCGGCGACCAGCGGGCCGGGTCGAGCCACGCGTGCACGAGCGGCACGACCGACGCGCCCTCGCCGCTCGCGGCTGCGACCCGCTTCATCGACCCGGCCCTGATGTCGCCCGCCGCGAAGACCCCGGGCACCGTCGTCTCGAGGCTCTCGGGGGGCAGGTCGCCGTTCCAGCGCGCCTGCGGCACGTCGCGGCCGGTGAGGACGAACCCGCGCTCGTCGCGCGCCACCGCGTCGGGCAGCCAGTCGCAGTGGGGCGCGGCGCCGATGAGCAGGAACAGGCCCCGGCAGTCCCGCGTGGTCTCGGTGCCGTCACGGGTGTCGCGGACGGTGACCCAGCCGAGACGGCCGTCGTCACCGGGCCCGCCCGCGACGACCTCCGAGCAGCCCTGGACGGTGACGCGCGGGTTGTACTCGATCTCGCCGACGAGGTAGCTCGACATCGTCTCGGCGAGGCTCTCGCGCCGTACGAGGATCGTCACCGAGCGGGCGAACCGGGCCAGGTGGATCGCCGCCTGCCCCGCGGAGTTGCCGCCGCCGACGACCACGACGTCGTAGCCCTCCATCTCGCGGGCGGCCGTCATGGCGCTGCCGTAGTGCACGCCGAGGCCGACGAGCCGTTCGATGCCGGGGGCGTCGAGGCGCCGGTACGTGACGCCGGCCGACACGACGACGGCCCGGGCCAGCACGTCGCCGCCCTCCGTGCAGAGGCGGTGCGGCGTGGGCACACCGGCGTCGTCGACCTCGCCGGGTACGAACGACGTGACCGGCCAGCCGGTGAAGAACCGGGTGCCGAACCGGATGGCCTGGTTGCGGGCCCGCTGGGCGAGCCGCATGCCGGAGATGCCGCGCGGGAAGCCGAGATAGTTGCGGATCATCGACGACGTACCGGCCTGTCCGCCGACGGCTTCGGCCTCGAGCACGACGGTCGACAGGCCCTCCGACGACGCGTACACCGCGGCCGCGAGACCTGCGGGTCCCGCGCCGACGATGGCCACGTCGACGACGCGGTCGACGTCGACGTCCGCCGGCCGACCGTAAATGCGGGACGCGACGTCGCGGACGCTGTGGGCCACCCCGACGCGCTGGCCCAGGTCCATGACGAGCGGGAAGTCGGGCTCGCCGCCGCCGGCGACGTGGAGGTCGAGGACGTGCCGGCCCTTGTCGCTGTCGGGCGGGTAGACGCGGTTGGGCATGCCCATCCGGTCCAGGTAGTCGCGGATGGCGAGGGTGAGCGCGTCCTCGACGGGCGAGACGATGGCGACGGCAACGGCCTCGGGCTCGGCCACGGTCGAGCCCCAGTCGGACAGCAGCTCGCACAGGGCGGTGTGGAACTCCTCGTCACGAGGACCGCGGGGCATGAGCAGGTAGGCGTCGTACTTGCCCTTGGCCATGCCGCCGCGGAGCCGGTCCGCGTCCTCGCGG
>NZ_JBNDHY010000204.1:0-6717 GCF_056755315.1 Monashia sp. HAY1-2A | reverse complement strand
GCCGTGGCCCGAGCTGACCGACTTCGACCCGCAGGGCGGCCAGGGCCCGATGGGCGGCCCCGTCTACCACTACGACGCCGACAACCCGTCGACGACGAAGTTCCCGGCGTACTGGGACAAGAAGGCGTTCTTCGCCGAGTTCTCCCAGGACTACCTCGCGGCCTTCACGGTGCAGTGGCCGAACGGCCCGGTCGACCACATCGAGCAGGTCCTGCCCAACAAGGCCCTCGAGACGAACGGCCAGCCGATCACCGACAGCCCGATCGACGTCGAGTTCGGCCCGGACGGGTCGCTCTACGTCCTCGACTACGGTGACGGCTTCTTCCGGGCCAACCCCGACGCCGGCCTCTACCGGATCGACTACAGCCCGGGCAACAAGGCGCCGCAGGCGAAGATCGCGGCCAGCCCGGTGAGCAGCAGCAACGCCCCGCTCACCGTGCAGTTCGACGCCTCGGCGTCGAAGGACCCGGAGGGCGGCGCGCTCACCTACCAGTGGGACTTCGACGGCAACGGCACGTTCGACGCCACCGGTGCCACCGCGTCCTACACCTACACCGAGCTCGGCAGGTACACGGCTCGTCTGCGCGTCACCGACCCGCAGGGCCGCAGCGGCCTGACGAGCACGTCGATCTCGGTCGGCAACGTCGCACCGACCGTGACCATCAAGACGCCCCCGAACGGCGCCTTCTTCGACTGGGGCCAGGCCGTGCCGTTCGACGTCACGACCTCCGACCCCGAGGACGGCACCGCCACGGTGTGCTCGCGCGTCACGTGGACCTTCGGTCTCGGGCACGACGCGCACGCCCACCCGCTGAGCCAGGGCACGGGCTGCCAGTTCGCGATCCCGACCCCGGCGGACGCGACCGAGCACGGCGAGACCGAGAACATCTTCGGCGTCGTCGTCATCACCTACACCGACAACGGTCACGCCGGCGTCCCGGCCGCGACCACGACCGAGCAGCTGGTCCTCAACCCGAAGAAGCAGGAGGCCGAGTGGGCCGACCTGGCCCAGGGCGTCGAGATCGTCGGCGACACGACGGCGAGCGGCCTGCGCAAGGTCACCTCGCTCGACGCCGGTGACCACCTCGGCTGGGACCCGGCCAACCTCGTCGGCATCACCGGCATCACGGCCCGCGCGTCGGGCCAGGGGACGCTGTCGCTGCGCTGGAACTCGCCGACGGCGACACCGTTCGGGACGGTCGCGGTGGACAGCACCGGCTGGTCCGACACGGCGGCGGTCCTGTCGTCGAAGCCGGCCGGCACCGGCCGCCTCTTCGTCACCTCGACGGGCGGGGTCGTGCTCGACGCCCTCTCGTTCGTCGGCGACGGGGTGGCGGACAAGACGCCGCCGACCGTCTCGGCGACGCTCAGCCCGGCGACGCCGAACGGCGCGAACGGCTGGTGGACGAGCAACGTCACCGTGACGGTCACCGCGACCGACAACGGCACCGTCGCCTCCCGCCAGCGCTCCACCGACGGTGGGGCGACGTGGGTCAACGCCAACACCGCGCTCACGGTCTCGACCGAGGGCACGACGACGGTGCTCTACCGGGCCACCGACAACGGCGGCAACGTCTCCGAGGTCGGCTCCGTCACGGTGAAGCTCGACAAGACGCAGCCCACCGTGGCGGTCTCCGGGGTCACCGACGGCGCGTCCGTCGGCAACTCGACGGACGTCAGGTGGACGGCGACCGACGCCACGAGCGGCATCGACACCGTCACGGCCACGGTCGACGGGACCACGGCCGCGGCCGACCAGCCGCTGGCCCTGTGGCGCCTGCCGCTTGGCAACCACACCCTCGTCGTCACGGTTAAGGACAAGGCGGGCCTCGTCCGCACGACCACGACGACGTTCACCACGACGACGTCGCTGGCCGAGCTGACCGCCCTCACCGAGCGCCTGGCCCGCGAGGGACTCGTGACGAAGGTCGGTGAGCCGCTCCTGGAGAAGCGTCTCGAGCAGGCCGCCCGGCACGTGGCGGGTGGCCGCCCGGCCGCGGCCATCTCGCAGCTGCAGGAGTTCGTCGCCCTCGCCGGCCAGCCGGCGAACGTGTCGGACGCCGCGGCACGGGGTGCGCTCCAGCGCGACGGCAACGCCGTCATCGCCTCGCTGAGGTGACGACCCGGTGACCCGGCGGCGGCCCCCGCCGCCGGGTCACCCGGGCCCCCACCGGGGGACCCGACCAGATCGAAGGAGATCGAGATGAGCAACGACAACAGCACCGGGCCGGTCGAGCACCCGATCGGACGGACCGGGCTCTGGCTCGTCGGCGCGCGCGGCAGCGTCGCGACGACCGTGGCCACCGGCCTGGCCCTGGTCGCCGCGGGCGGCATCGGCGAGCACGGCCCGGACGGGCTCGTCACCGAGCAGCCCGGCCTGCGGGAGCACCTGGTCGGGCTCGACCGCCTCGTGCTCGGCGGCCACGACGTCGCCGACGTGCCCCTCGTCAAGCGGGCCGCCGCGCTCGCCGACGCGGGTGTCGTGCCGGCGACCGCCCTGCCCCTCGTCCACGACGAGCTCGAACGCGTCGAGACGCGGTTGCGGCCCGGCTACGCGCCCGGCGCCGAGACGCAGGGCGACGCCGCGCGCCGCGTCGCGGCCGACATCGAGGCCTTCCGTCGGGCCGAGGGCCTGGACCGTGTCGTCGTCGTCAACGTGTCCTCGACCGAGCCGCCCGTCGATGAGGACGCGTCCCACGCCTCCCTCTCGGCGCTCGAGTCGGCCTGGGCGGCAGGCGGTTCGCCCCTCCCGTCCAGCTCGGTCTACGCGGCGGCGGCCTTCCTCGCCGGTGCCGCGTTCGTCGACTTCACCCCGTCCACCGGCGCCCGGCTCCCGGCGCTCGCCGAGCTCGCGCAGCGTCTCCGCGTGCCGTGGGGCGGCAGCGACGGCAAGACCGGCGAGACGCTCGTCAAGTCGGTGCTGGCGCCGATGTTCGCCGCACGCTCGCTCCGGGTGCGCTCATGGGCCGGGGCCAACCTCCTCGGTGGCGGTGACGGCGCGACGCTTGCCGACCCTGACGCCCGCGAGAGCAAGTCGCGCAGCAAGGCCAAGGGACTGGAGGCGATGCTCGGCTACCCGGTCGAGGGCCCGGTCCACATCGACAACATCACCGACCTCGGCGACTGGAAGACGGCGTGGGACCACGTGACGTTCTCGGGGTTCCTCGGGACGCGGATGACGCTGCAGTTCACGTGGCAGGGCTGCGACTCGGCCCTCGCGGCACCACTCGTCATCGACCTGGCCCGCCTCGCCGACCTCGCGCTGCGTCGCGGCGTCGTCGGCTCCGTGCCGGAGTGGGGGTTCTTCTTCAAGGACCCCGTCGGCTCCGACGAGCACGGGCTCGCCGCACAGCTCGAGACGCTGCGCGGCTGGGTCCGCGGCACCACGGCACCGGCATCGACATCGGCATCGTCATGACCACCCTGCGCGACCTCGCGGAGCTGGTGCGTGCGCCGGCCGCCCTCACGGTCCCCGGCGACACGCTCGCCGGCGCAGCCGCGGCGGGCTGGCCCGGCGGGCGCCGTACCGCACTGCTGCCGTTGGCCTCGACATGCCTGTACTGGGCCGGGATGGCGCTCAACGACTGGGCCGACCGCGCTGTCGATGCCACCGAGCGTCCGGAACGGCCCATCCCGTCCGGACGCGTGCCGGCCACCACCGCCCTCGGCGTGGCCGCCGGCCTGACGGTCGGCGGGGTCGCCGTGGCCGGCCTCGCGGCAGGACGGGTCGGCGCAGCCGTCGCGGGCGTCCTCGCCGCGGCGGTGTGGGCCTACGACCTCGGCCCCAAGGACGGGCCGGTGGGCGTGGCCACGATGGCCTCGACCCGTGCCCTCGACGTCGTCCTCGGGGCGAGCGCCGGCGGCGTGGCGGGGGTCCGAGCGGCCGCCGCGCCGGCCGTGCTCGTCGGTGCCCACACCGCGGGCGTCACCGCCCTGAGCCGCGGCGAGGTGCACGGCGGCTCCGCCGCCACCGCCAGGGCCGTGGCGCTCGGCACCGCCGCGGTCGCCACCGCGACGGCGGCCCTCGCGCCGGCCCTCGCGCCGGCCCTCGCGCCGGCCCTCGACGGGCCGTCGCGTGCTCGGCACCGCACGCGCGCGTGGCGCGCGGGGTCCGTCGTGCTGTCGACGACGCTGGCCGGCTGGTACGCCCGGGGCGTCCTGCCGGCCCAGCTCGACGCGGCCCGCTCGCCCGACGCCGCGACGGTCCGGCGCGCCACGGGGCACGGCATCCGGGGGTTCGTGCCACTGCAGGGCTCGCTCGTCGCCGGCCGGGGACGGCCCGAGCTCGCCCTGGCCCTCGCGGCCTCGGTGCCGGTCGGACGCCTCGCCATGCGGGTGGTGTCGCCGACATGAGCCTGCGGTTCGGCTACGGCCTCAACGGGTTCACCGACCACCGGCTCGAGGACGCGCTCGCCCTCCTCGCAGACCTCGGCTACGACGGCGTCGCGCTCACCCTCGACCACGCGCACCTCGACCCGTTCGCCCGCGACGTCGCCGCGCGGGTCCGGCGGGTGCGGGCCCTGCTCGACCGCCACGCCCTCGACGTCGTCGTCGAGACGGGGGCACGGTTCCTGCTCGACCCGCGACGCAAGCACGAGCCGACACTGGTGTCCGACGAGGGCCGGCAGCGTCGCGTCGACCTGCTGCAGCGGGCGATCCGCATCGCGGCCGAGATCGGCGCGCCGGTCGTCTCCTGCTGGAGCGGCCTGGGGCCGCGAGGGGTGCCGCGCGCCGAGCTGCTCCGGCGTGTCGACGACGGAGTCGCCCGGGTCCTGCCGGTCGCCGTCGAGCACGGCGTCGACCTGGCGGTGGAGCCCGAACCGGGCATGGTCCTCGAGCGCGTCGGCGACGTGCTCGCCCTGCGCCGGCGGCTCGGCGACCCGGACCGGCTGCGCCTGACCATGGACGTCGGCCACCTGCGCTGCGTCGAGGACGAGGACCCGGCCTCCGTCGTCCTCGCGGCCGGCCCCCACGTGGCGAACGTGCAGATCGACGACATGCGGCGCGGCGTCCACGAGCACCTGCCGTTCGGCGAGGGCGAGGTGGACGTGCCGCCGGTCCTGGCCGCCTTCCACGCGGTCGGCTACCGCGGCCTCGTCTCCGTCGAGCTGCCGCGGCACGCATGGGCGGCGCCGACGCTGGCCGCCGACAGCCTCCGCTTCCTCCGTGAGGCGCAGCGGGCGGCAGCGCGTCCCGCCGCCTGCCCCGCGGCGGCTTCTCCCGCAGGACGGACCGCATCCGACCCGAGCCTCCAGGAGGTGACCTCGTGACCCGCACCGCGACCCAGCCAGACCTCGACGCCGCCCTGGTCGAGGTGGCCCGCGACCCCGACTCCATCGACCGGCACTTCCCGCCCGCCGCACGCCTCGCCGCGCGCGCCGGGGTGGACGGCGCCGCCCACCGACGTCGGCTCCTGCTCGCCGTGCCCGGACCTTCGGACGACATCGCCCGCCGGGTCGCCCGCCTCTACGAGCGTGGCGACACGGCCGAGCGGCTCGCGGTGCTGGGGTCCCTCGACGCCCTGGACGCGCAAGACCGCCACGACCCGCTGGGGGACCGCGGCCTACCGCTCGTCCGGGATGCCCTGCGCACCAACGACACCCGGCTGGTCGAGGCTGCGCTGGGGCCGTACGCCGCGCGGCACCTCGACGCGCACGCGTGGCGGCAGGCCGTCCTCAAGGTGCTCTTCACCGGGGTGCCCGTGGCTGCCGTCGCCGGTCTCGCCGAGCGGGCCGACGCCGAGCTGGCCCGGATGGTCACCGACTACGCCGCCGAACGGCTGGCCGCCGGCCGCACCGTGGCCGCCGACGCCTCGACCGTCCTCGCCGCCTGCACCCACCCCGACACCACCCCGACCACCGACCCCGTCGGCGCCCGAGACCGCTGAGGAGCAGCCGTGCGCATCTTCGACCCCCACATCCACATGACCTCGCGGACCACCGACGACTACCGACGGATGCACGAGGCCGGCGTCCGCGCCGTCGTCGAGCCCTCGTTCTGGCTCGGCCAGCCGCGGACGACCGTCGGCACGTTCTGCGACTACTTCGACGCGCTCCTCGGCTGGGAGCCGTTCCGGGCCGCGCAATACGGCATCGCGCACCACGCGACGATCGGCCTCAACCCCAAGGAGGCCAACGACGCCCGCTGCCGCGAGATCCTCGCCGAGCTGCCCCGCTACCTCGTCAAGGACCGGGTCGTCGCGATCGGCGAGCTCGGCTACGACAGCATGACGCCGGAGGAGGACGAGGCCTTCGCCGCCCAGCTCGCCCTCGCCGTCGAGCACGAGCTGCCCGCCCTCGTCCACACGCCGCACCGCGACAAGCTCGCGGGGACGCGTCGGACCCTCGACGTCGTCCGCGAGTCGGGTCTCGAGCCGCGGCGGGTCCTCGTCGACCACCTCAACGAGGTGACGGTGGGCGTCGTCGCCGAGTCCGGCTGCTGGATGGGCTTCTCCGTCTACCCGGACACGAAGATGGACGAGCAGCGGATGGTCGCGATCCTGCGCGAGCACGGTCTCGACCGGATGCTCGTCAACTCCGCCGCCGACTGGGGCAACAGCGACCCGCTCAAGACCTGGCGCACCGGGCAGGAGATGCTGCGCGCCGGGTTCACCGACGACGACGTCGACCGCGTGCTGTGGCGCAACCCCGTCGAGTTCTTCGCCCAGAGCGGTCGTCTCGAGCTGCCCGAGGACGCCGACGGTGACCGCCCCGAGGG
>NZ_JBNDHY010000203.1:0-6737 GCF_056755315.1 Monashia sp. HAY1-2A | reverse complement strand
AGCTGCCCTTGCAGCCGTAGTCCGAGCTCAGGTAGCCGGCCGGCTCGCCGACGTCGAGGAGGTAGCCACGCGAGAAGAGGGCGGCGTCGTAGTTGCCGGCAAGGAAGTCAGGCTCGAACGAGGCGTACTCACCCGCCTTGATCTTCACCTTGATGCCGATCTTGGCGAGCTGGTCCTGGATCACCGCGGCCAGGTCGGCGAACTCGGGCCGGTCGTTGTAGGCGATGAGGGTGAAGCTCAGCGAGCTCGGGTCCACCCCTGCCTGGCTGAGCAGCTGCTTGGCCTCGTTCGGGTCGTACGCCGCGGGCTTCGCGCCCTTGGGCGCCCACGGGTCGTCGGGCGAGAAGGGTCCGCTGGCCGGCTTGGCGCCGCCTTCGTAGACGCTGCTCGCGATCGCGTCGAGGTTGACCGCGTGCTGGATCGCCTGACGCACCAAGGGGTTGTTGAACGGCGGGCGCGAGTTGTTGAGCATGAGCGCCGTGGTGCGGGGCGCCTGGAGCGAGTCCACCTTGATGTTGTTGGACCCCTGGAGGGTGGCCTGCGACACCGCGGGGACAGCCGACGCGATCTGCACCTCACCGGACTGGATCTGGGTGACCCGGGTGGCGCCGTCGACGATGAACCGCACCTCCGCCGACGCGAGGTGGGGCTTGCCGCCCCAGTAGCTGTCGTTGCGCTTGAGCTCGAGCGACTGCCCGGGAACCTCGCTGACCACGGTGAACGGGCCGGTGCACGTCCCCTGGATGTCGATCTTGTCGCCGGTGTACGCCTTCGGCGCGAGGATCCCGGTGTTGGGGCTCGCGACGCGCAGCGGCAGGAGCACGTCCGGCGCCTTGGTGGTGATCTCGACGGTGGAGGCGTCGACCGCCTTCACCCCGGCGACCATGCTCGGCTTGAACGCCCGGGCCGGCGTCTTGGCCTTGAGCACGTGGTTCAAGGCTCCCGCCACCGCGCTGGCGTCCATGGGCGTGCCGTCCTGGAACTTGACGCCGGAGCGGAGGGTGAAGCTCCAGACGGTGGGCTTCACCTGCTTCCACGAGGTGGCGAGGCTCGGCGCGACTGACCCGCCCTCTTGGTAACGGGTCAGGGTTTCGAGGCATCCGGCCCTCGAGAGATCGATGGCGTCATCCGTTTCCAACGCCCAGGCCGCCTGCGGAGTCTTGAACTCCGCGTAGACGACGCGTCCGCCGGCGCCGTTGGCGCCGTCGCTGCTCGGGGTGCCGCCCATGCCACAGGCCGTGGCGGTCAATCCGACAAGTGCCAGGGCACTTGCCCAGCGAAGTCGACCCATTTCTGAACTCCTAGGTGTGCGTGCATCGTTGGACGCAAGGGGTGTGTTCAGTTCCTCAGCAGACCATGCAGTCTGTATTTTGTCAACAACTTTCAGTTGACGAATTGCGCTCTGACTCTTGAAAACTGGACGATTCCAGCGCGTAAATCGCCCCTTTCCTGGCGTATGCGGTCCGTATACTGTCGACTGTTGTGCCGATTGGGTACGACGTCAGGTGAACCGTGGCTGGACGGGGCCGCGCGCATTTTTCGAGGAGTTGTCCGATGGCCGCCCAGAGCTCGCCGAGCCCGATCCCACGGGTCACCCTGGCCTCGATGGTGGGAGATCGAATTCGCGCCGACGTGGTCGAGGGCGCCCTGCCCCCGGGCTCCCAGCTCAACGAGGTGGAGCTCGCGACGACCTTCGGGGTCAGTCGTGGTCCGGTCCGTGAGGCGCTGCAGCGGCTGATCCAGGAGGGGCTCCTCCTCAGGGAGCCCCATCGAGGGGTGTTCGTCCCGGTCATGACGCCCGAGGACGTCGACGACATCTACCTGGTGCGCGAGGCGATGGAGACCACCGCCGTGCGGCGCCTGGCAGGTCTGTCGCGGACAGCCTCGGCGTCCAAGGCGCTCGACAGGATCGTGCGCGCGATGGAGACGGCGGAGCGGGCCGACGACTGGAACACCGTGGCCTCCCGGGATCTGGACTTCCACAGCGCACTGGTCGCAGCGGCGGACAGCCCGCGCCTGGAGCGCATGTTCACGACGGTGATCTCCGAGACCCGGCTGTGCCTCGGCGTGCTGAGCGCGGCCTACGACACTCGTGACGACCTCGTGGAGGAGCACCGCCGAATCAGCGACCTGATCCGGCAGAACGACGTCGACGGCGCGGTGGCGGCACTGAAGAAGCACTTCGACGACGGGGTGGTGACGCTGAAGCGTCGGCTCGCGTCCCGTGGCGGTCCGCAGGCCGGCTGAACCGAGTCCCCGGACCACCCATGGGTGGCCTCCGGGGCGGGTCTGCGCTCGGGGGCGGCTCACGCTTCCCCTACGGTCGATCTCCGGCGGCCAGCGCCTGACGGTCCGCGTCGAAGCACCGGCCCGTGGGTCCGTCGTCGGGCAGCGTCGCCAGCCACACCGCCGTGTCGGCCGCCAGGTCCGACGGGTGCTCGGCGTCCGGACTCGCGGGCGGGCGGGTGCAGCCGGGCGACGCGGCGTTGACGAGGATGCCGTCGAACTCCACCTCGGCGGCCAGGACCTGGGTCAGCATGACCAGGGCGGCCGTGGAGACCTGGCCCGCGGGCGAGCCCGGCGCCGCTGTGCCCTCGGTCCCGCCCAGGGGGCTCGACACGTTGACGATGCGTCCGTACCCCCGCGCGCTCATGAGGGGGACCGCCTCGCTCGCGCATCGCCAGGCCCCGAAGAGGCTGGCCTCCATCGTCGTGCGGACCGTCGAGAGGTCCGGGGCCGCGGCGCGGTGCCGCGGCCCCTCGACGTCGGGCTCGGCGTTGTACACGAGGACGTCGACCGAGCCGTAGAGGCCGACCGCCTGCTCGAAGGCGGACCGTACCGAGGCGTCGTCCTTGACGTCCATCGGCACACCGGCCACATCACCGCTCGCCCAGCCCTCGAGGCCCTTGGCCGCCTCGTCGGCGCGGTGCGCGTCAGCGGCGGTCAGCACGACCCGGTAGCCGAGCTGGGCGAGCTGCCGGGCGATCGCCAGCCCGAGGCCCCGGCTGCCTTCGGTCACGAGGGCGACTCGCTTCTCCAGCACGTCCATTGAGCTCAGCCCCTGTGGAGCGTCAGCCGGTGACGCCCACGCCCATCGCCAGTCCCACGAGGTAGGTCGCGCCGGCGGCCATCGCCCCGAAACCCAGCTGCCGCAGGCCACTGAACCACCACGGCACGACGGTCGCCATGGAGGCCAGGCTGCCGGCCACGAAAAGTCCCACACCGCCGACGGCAAGGCCGTAGAACAGGGAGGTGAAGCCCAGCAGGAAGGGCAGCAGCGGGATGATCGCGCCCAGCGAGAAGGTGACGAACGAGGAGACCGCTGCGACGCGGGGGGACGGCTTCTCGCGGGGGTCCAGGCCGAGCTCCTGGGTCACGTGCACGAGGGCCGCGTGCTCGGGGTCGCGGTGGACGTCACGTGCCGCCGCGGCGGCGGTGGCCTCGGTCATGCCCATGCTCGCGAACATCTCGGCGAGCTCGTGCTCCTCGGCCGCGGCGTGCTGCCGGATCTCGTCCGACTCCTTCTCCCACTCCCGGTCGACCTGCTCGTTCTGGGTCTTGACGGAGGTGTACTCCCCCATCGCCATGGAGAAGGCACCGGCGACGAGCCCGGCGAGCCCGGTGAGGATGACGTAGCGGGGGGCGACGCCGGCGGCGCCGACACCCGCGACGAGGGCGATGTTCGTGACGAGGCCGTCCATGGCCCCGAAGACGGAGGCGCGGAGCGCGCCTCCGGAGACGTCGGCGTGAGTGTGACCCACCTCGGCGGGTCCGGAGGGGATGAGGGTCTTCGACATGCGCATACCATAGGTGATGTGTAAACTGTCGACAACGCAGGAAAGCCTGTCCTAAGGTATGCGAGCGCGGCCTCGCGCGCTGTTCTTGCCCGGCCCACGACAGCGCCTTAGTGTCTTCGCATGCGCGCAGCTTCGCGAACGCCGCGGGCCATGCCGTCCCGCGAGCAGGTCGACCTCGCGGTCGAGGTCTTCAGGATGCTCTCCGACGCCACGCGGGTCCAGCTGCTCTGGGCGCTCCTGGACGGCGAGATGCCGGTGAACGAGCTCGCCGACGCGGTCGGGAAGCCGGCGCCCGGCGTCTCCCAGCACCTCGCCAAGCTGCGGATGGCCAGGCTCGTCTCCACCCGCCGCCAGGCGAACCAGGTCTTCTACCGGATCGAGGGGGAGCACGTTCGCCAGCTCGTGGCCGATGCGATCTACCAGGCCGAGCACGCCGCGGGCGGGATCCCGGAGCACCACCGCGCGGACACCTCGGTGCGCGAGATCCGTGAGGCGGGCGAGGCCGGCGCAGCAGCCGAGAGCTGAGCCGCGCCGACCCGCTCCCCCGGGCCCAGTTCAGGCGGCGGCGACCTCGGCGACGACGCCCGCATGGATGTGGAGCATCCGGGCGAAGAGCCCGTCGCCGCGGGTGAACTTCAGCGGGACCTCGCCATTGGCGGCGACCGCGTCCTTGGTGCCGTCGAAGAAGGCGGTGCCCTGGTCCGGGGTCTTGTCGCTCTTGTCGTCGGGGTAGAGCGGGTTGGTCGTGTTCTCGATCTTGGGCCACAGGGCTCGGGCCGCCTCGGTGGACTCGAACTCCATGATGAGGACCACGGTGTCCGGCAGCAGCTCACCGGCGACCTCCTCGAGCACGGATCCGCCGAGGTACCCGGGGTGCCCGTCGAGTGACCGCAGCCAGTCCTCGAGGTACTTCCGTGCCTGCTCCCCGTGGCCGGGCTTGGCCACGTTGATGAAGATGTCGCGTCGCTTCATGGAGTTCCTTTCGCGGGTGCGGCCGGGGGCCGCGGTGACGGGTTTCGGTGGCGACCGGCCCGGGCACGTCGCTGCGAGGCGCGCCGGCCCGGTCCGGGTGTCGTCAGAGGTCGAGCAGGGCGGCCAGACCGGTGAGGTCGCTGACCTCGTGGTAGCCGTAGTACGGCGTGCTGGGCTCGTAGCCGCGGTTGACGTAGACCTTGTTGGTCATCCGCAGGTCGTGCGCGGGAATGAGGTCGTAGCGCAGGCTTGATGACACGTGCAGGATGTCCTGCGGACCGCAGCCCAGCTGGTCGAGCATGTACTCGAACGCCTGCAACCGGGGCTTGTAGGCCTGGGCCTGCTCGGCGGTGTAGACCGCGTGGAAGGGCGCGCCCAGCTTGTCGACGTTGCTGTGGATCTGCTCGTCGGCGGCGTTGGACAGGATCACCAGCGGGTAGCGCTGCGCCAGCGCGGCCAGGGGTTCCGGGACGTCGGGGTGGGGTCCCCAGGAGGGCACCGAGTCGTAGATCGCCTGGCCGTCGCTGTCACGGTGCTCGATCCCCCACAGCTTCGCGGTGCGGGCCAGCGCGTCGTTGATCACCTGGTGGTAGGGCTTGTAGGCCCCCAGCACCTCGTCGATCCGGTAGGCCTCGAAGTCGTCGAGGAAGTCGTCCATACCCTCGGCCGGGACCCGGTCGGCGACCAGCCTCCGGGTCACGGCGCTCATCCCGAACGCGGTCAGGGTGCCGTAGCAGTCGAAGGTGATGTACTTCGGGTCGGCGTCGATCATGCGGGTCGTGCTCCTGTCTCTTCGCGGGTTGTCGGGCGTCGTGGGGTCGGTGGGTTCAGTCGTGGTGGCTGACCAGGGCGTGCGCGCGGTCGGCGTCGCGGGCCAGCGGCTCTGCGTGGATGGTGGCCGCGGTCAGGCGTCGCACACCGTGGACGAGGTCGTGCTCGACCTGGTGGCTCAGGTGGTGGGCGTCGATCAACGACAGCGTCGAGTCCACGGTGACGCGGGCCTCGGCGAGCAGCTTGTGGCCGTGCCAGCGCAGCCGGATGTCGGTCACGTCGACCACACCCGGGGTGGCCCTGATGACCTGCTCGGCCTGGTCCACGAGGTGCGGGTCGACGGCGTCCATCAGCCTGCGGTAGACCTCACGGGCGGCGTCGCGCAGCACGAAGAGGATCGCGCCCGTGATGAGCACACCGATGACCGGGTCGGCGATCGGGAAGCCGAGCCAGGCGCCGCCGGCGCTGAAGACCACGGCGAGGCTGGTGAACCCGTCGGTGCGGGCGTGCAGCCCGTCGGCCACGAGGGCCGCGGACCCGATGCGTCGGCCGGTGCGGATCCGGTACTGCGCGACGACCTCGTTGCCGACGAACCCGACGACGCCGGCGATCGCCAGCACCTCCAGGTGCTTGACCTCGCCGGGGTTCATGAACCGCATGACCGCCTCGTAGCCGGCATATGCGGCGGACAGGGCGATGAGCGCGACCACGACGATCCCGGCCAGGTCTTCGGCGCGGCCGTAACCGTAGGTGTAGGCGCGGGTTGCCGCCCGGCGCCCGACGATGAACGCGATGGCGAGCGGGACCGCGGTGAGGGCGTCGGCGTAGTTGTGCAGGGTGTCGCCGAGCAGCGCCACCGAGTTGGTGTAGAGCACGACGATCGTCTGGACCACGGCGGTCAGCAGCAACCCGACGAAGCTGACCTTCAGGCACCGCATGCCCTCGCGGCTGGTCTCGAGAGCGGAGTCGACCTTGTCGGCGCTGTCGTGCGAGTGCGGGACGAACAGCTCCTTGAGGAACCCGACGATCCCCCCGCGGTGCTCGTGTCCGTGCCCCTCGCCGTGGTCATGACCGTGTCCGTGGCCATGTCCGTGGCCATGTCCGTGGCCATGTCCGTGGCCATGTCCCTTGTCGTGGCCGTGGCCACCATGGTCGTGGTGGCCACCGTCCTCGTGGGGATGGGGATGCGGGTGGGGG
>NZ_JBNDHY010000202.1:0-6840 GCF_056755315.1 Monashia sp. HAY1-2A | reverse complement strand
GTCCGAGGCCGAGCTGGACGAGCTCGTGCACGCGGGCATGCGCTCCTACATGCGCTACTACTGCGAGGCCTTCCGCCTGCCCTCGCTGAGCCGCGAGCAGGTGGACCGCGCGGTCGTGACGCGCGGGGCCGACGAGGTCGCCGAGCTCTCGGCCCGGGGGGAGGCCGTCGTCGTGTTCGTCGGCCACCTCGGCAACTTCGACCTCGCGGCGGCGTGGTCGGCCGGCAACCTCATGCCGGTCACGACGGTCGCCGAGCGCCTGAAGCCGGAGGAGGTGTACCAGGAGTTCGTCGCCTTCCGCCGCAGCATCGGGATGGACATCCTTCCGCTGACCGGTGGCGACGACCCGTTCCGGGGCCTGCTCGCGGCCGCCCGGGGTGGGGGTCGCATCATCGCCCTCGCCTCCGATCGCGACCTCACGAACGGTGGTGTCGAGGTCGACCTGCTCGGCCACCGGGCACGCATGGCCAAGGGCCCCGCCGTGCTGTCCCTCATGACCGGCGCCCCGCTCTACGCCGCCCGCCTCTGGTACGAGCCGGTACCTCGGGGGGAGGGCCTCGGCGGCCACCGGACCGTCATCGAGTTCAGCGAGCGGCTCGTGCCGCGCGTCCAGGGCACGACGGGCGCACGCGCCGCCGACCTCGTCCAGCAGTGCGCCGACCACCTCGCTGTCACCATCCGTGAGCACACGTCGAGCTGGCACATGCTGCAACGGGTCTTCGTCGACGACCTGGACCCGGCCCGCACCCCGGCTCCGTCCGCCCTGTCGCCCTCCGCGGCCGTCCCCGCTCCCGCCGCGAGCCGTGCCTCCACAGCACAGGGCCGGAGCCCCTCGTGAGGGTCGGCATCGTCTGCCCGTACTCCTTCGACCTGCCGGGCGGGGTCCAGTTCCACGTCCGCGACCTCGCCGAGCACCTCATCGGCCTCGGCCACGAGGTGTCCGTCCTCGCGCCTGCCGACAGCGAGACCGCCCTGCCGGACTACGTGACGTCGGCCGGGCGAGCCACGGCGGTCCGGTACAACGGCTCGGTGGCCCGGCTCAACTTCGGCCCGGTGACGGCGACCAAGGTCGGCAGGTGGCTCGAGCAGGGGGAGTTCGACGTCCTGCACCTGCACGAGCCCGTGACGCCGAGCATCAGCGTCCTCGCGCTCTTCGCGGCCGAGGGCCCGATCGTCGCGACGTTCCACACCTCGATGGTCCGCTCACGCACGATGCAGACCGCCTACCCGATCGTCCGGCCGAGCCTGGAGAAGATCGCGGGACGCATCGCCGTGAGCGAGGACGCCCGCCGCACGGTCACGACGCACGTCGGCGGGGACGCCGTCGTCATCCCGAACGGCGTCTACGTCGAGCGCTTCGCGGCCGCGCCGAGGCGCAGCGCCTGGATCGGCACGCCGACGGCGCCGACGATCGCCTTCCTCGGCCGGATGGGTGAGCCACGCAAGGGGCTGCCGGTCCTCGCCGCGGCCCTGCCCGACGTCCTGCGGGCCGTGCCGGGCCTGCGCGTCCTCGTCGCCGGTCCCGGCGACCCCGAGGACGTCACCGAGGGGTGGCCACCGGAGGTCGTCGCCGCGTGCGAGTTCCTCGGCGCCGTCTCCGACGACGAGAAGGCCTCCCTGCTGGCGTCGGTCGACGTCTACGTCGCCCCGAACACCGGGGGCGAGAGCTTCGGCATCATCCTCATCGAGGCGATGTCCGCGGGCGCCTGCGTCCTCGCCAGCGACCTCGGCGCCTTCTCCCGCGTGCTCGACGGTGGCGAGGCCGGCGCGATGTTCGCCAACGAGGACCCGGCCGACCTCGCCCGCGTCCTCGTCGGGCTGCTCCGCGACCCGGCCCGACGCCGCACCCTCGCCGAGGCCGGCCGCCTCCGCGCCCGCCTGTTCGACTGGTCGGTCGTCGCCGACCGCATCCTCGCGGTCTACGAGACGGTCATCGAGGGCCGCGCTGCGGCGCGGTTCGAGCCGCCCGCCCGCTGGAGCCGCTTCCTGCCGGGGAGGACCCGGTGAGCGAGCTGCTGACGTGGGTCTTCGCGGTCCTGTTCGTCCTCGTCGTCATCGCCTGGTACCTGTCGTACACGGCGGCCCGTCTCGACCGGCTCCACGTCCGCCTCAGCGGCACCCTGGCCGCCCTCGACGCGCGGCTCGTGCGGCGCGCCGAGGCGGCGGTTGAGCTGGCCAATAGCGGGCTGCTCGACGTCGCGACGGCGCTCATCGTCGCCGACGCGGCGGGCGACTCTCTCGAGGCGCCGGTCGAGCACGGCGAGGAGCGCGAGCAGGCCGAGAGCGACCTCACCGAGGCGCTCGGGCTCGCCCTCGCCCCGGAGGTCGTGGCCGACCTGCGCGAGGACCCGGTGGGGCGCGACGTCGTCGAACGCGTCACGTCGGCGTGCACGCGGGTGCAGCTGGCGCGGCGGTTCCACAACGACGCGGTGACCGACGTCCGCCGGGTGCGGCGGACGTGGACCGTGCGGGTGTTCCACCTGGCGGGTCACACCCCGATGCCGCACACCATCGAGTTCGACGACGAGGTTCCCGCGCTCGTCGTCGACTGATCGGCGTCCCGACGCGCGCCCAGCGCACGGACCCGGTCGGGACCACCGCGCGCGGGGCCCTACCCTTGGAGGCGAGGGGCTCGTGACCTCCCACGGGCCACCCGCGACACAGCGAAAGCAGGACATCGTGAGCACGACCCAGACGCCCGGCGGCGCGGCCGCGGCCGACCGGCACGCCGGCACGAGCACCGGCACCACTCGCGTCAAGCGCGGCATGGCCGAGATGCTCAAGGGCGGCGTCATCATGGACGTCGTCACGCCCGAACAGGCCAAGATCGCCGAGGACGCCGGCGCCGTGGCCGTCATGGCCCTCGAGCGGGTCCCGGCCGACATCCGTGCCCAGGGCGGCGTCTCTCGCATGAGCGACCCCGACATGATCGACGGCATCATCGAGGCCGTCTCGATCCCGGTCATGGCCAAGGCCCGCATCGGCCACTTCGTCGAGGCCCAGGTGCTCCAGAGCCTCGGGGTCGACTACGTCGACGAGTCGGAGGTCCTGACCCCGGCCGACTACGCCAACCACATCGACAAGTGGCAGTTCACCGTGCCCTTCGTCTGCGGCGCCACCAACCTGGGCGAGGCCCTGCGCCGCATCACCGAGGGTGCGGCCATGATCCGCTCCAAGGGCGAGGCCGGTACCGGCGACGTCTCCAACGCGACGACGCACATGCGCCAGATCCGCCAGGAGATCCGCCGCCTGCAGAGCCTGCCGGAGGACGAGCTCTACGTGGCCGCCAAGGAGCTGCAGGCACCGTACGACCTCGTCAAGGAGATCGCCGAGACCGGCAAGCTGCCCGTCGTCCTCTTCACGGCCGGTGGCATCGCCACCCCGGCCGACGCGGCGATGATGATGCAGCTCGGCGCGGAGGGCGTCTTCGTCGGCTCCGGCATCTTCAAGTCCGGCAACCCGGCGCAGCGCGCCGAGGCGATCGTCAAGGCCACGACCTTCCACGACGACCCCGACGTCATCGCCAAGGTCTCCCGCGGCCTCGGCGAGGCCATGGTGGGCATCAACGTCGACGAGATCCCGCAGCCGCACCGGCTCGCCGAGCGCGGTTGGTGACCCAGCCCGCTGCGATCGCACGACCGGCGGACGCCGTCGCACCCGTGGGTGCGGCGGCGTCCGCCGTTCCGGCACCGGCTGGGCGCGCCGTCACGGCCCCGCGAAGCCCGCACGGCCATGGCCCGTGAGAGGCCTCAGGTGACCGCGCCGCGCTCGGCGAACTCCGGGCGCTCGAACTCGCGGCCCTCGACGACGTCGCGGACGTGCTCCGCGGCCCTCACCGCGTCGACGTGCGTCACGTAGAGCGGCGCGAACCCGAGCCGCACGATGTCGGGCTCGCGGAAGTCACCGATGACGCCGCGGGCGATGAGCGCCTGCACGACGGCGAAGGCCTGCGGGTGGTGCAGCGAGACCTGGGACCCGCGACGCTCCGGCGGGCGCGGCGTCGCGAGGGGCAGGTCCACGCCGAGCGCCCCGAGAGCGTCGAGGAAGGTGGCCGTCACCGACAGCGACGCGGCGCGGACGTCGGCGGGGGACAGGCCGTCGTAGGCCGTCAGGGCCGCCTCCAGGGCGAGGACGGACAGCAGCGGCGGGGTGCCGACCCGGGCTCGGGTGATGCCGGCGTGCGGCTCGTAGTCCGAGCTCATGTCGAAGGGCCGCGCGTGCCCCTGCCAGCCGGCCAGCGGCTGGTCGAACCGGTCCTGGTGCCGGGCCGCGACGTAGATGAACGCCGGAGCCCCGGGGCCGCCGTTGAGATACTTGTAGCCGCAGCCGACGGCCAGGTCGATGCCGTTCGCGTCGAGGTCGACGTCGACGACGCCCGCCGAGTGGCACAGGTCCCAGCAGACGAGCGCACCATCCTCGTGCGCGACGTCGGTCAGGGGGCGAAGGTCCCACAGCTCACCGGTGCGGTAGTCGACGCTCGAGTAGGCGGCGAGGGCGAGGGCGTCACCCACTTCGCGGACGGCGGCGACCGCGTCGCGCGGCGACACCCGTCGCACCTCGAGGCCGCAGAGGCGGGCGGCTGCCTCGGTCATGTAGAGGTCGGTCGGGAACGAGTCGGGGTCGGTGAGCACGACGGTGCGGCCCGGCCGCAGTCGTGCCGCGCCCACGACGGCCTTGAACAGGTTGACCGACGTCGAGTCGGTGACGACGACCTGGCCCGGTGCCGCCCCGACGATGCGCCCCACCGCGTCGCCGACGCGGGTCTGCGCGCCCCACCAGTCGGCCTCGTTCCAGGACCGGATGAGTCGCTCGCCCCACTGGCGGCGCACGACGTCCTCGAGGACCGGTCCGACGGCGCGCGGCAGGGCCCCGAGCGAGTTGCCGTCGAGGTAGATGACGCCCTCCGGCAGGTCGAAGAGGTCACGGGTTCCCGCCAGGGGCGACGCGGCGTCCGCGGCCTCGGCGGCGGACAGGAGGGTGTCGAGAGCGCTGAGGGTCATGGCCGCAACGTATCCCGGTCGGCCCGGCGCGCGTCAGGACCGGTCCGTCACCGACTGTCTCGGGTCCCAGACGCCGGGCCGGTGTGACCCGCAGGGAGCGCGCGGCATACCCTCGCCCTCATGGCAGCACCCCGCATCGGCGTCCTCGCCGTCCAGGGCGACGTCCGCGAGCACGCCGCAGCCCTCACCGACCTCGGCGCCGACGTCACCCTGGTCCGGCGTCCCGGCGAGGTCGACCGGCTCGACGGGCTCGTCGTGCCCGGCGGCGAGTCGACCACCATGGACAAGCTCGTCCGCGCCTTCGACCTCCAGGAACCGCTGCGACGGCGCATCGCCGAGGGACTCCCCGTGTTCGGGTCGTGCGCCGGCATGATCATGCTCGCCGACCGCATCGCCGACGGACGCCCGGACCAGCAGACCCTCGGCGGCCTCGACGTCACCGTGCGCCGCAACGCCTTCGGCCGGCAGGTCGACTCCTTCGAGCAGGACCTCGAGTTCGCCGGCCTAGACGGCACGGTGCACGCCGTCTTCATCCGCGCTCCGTGGGTCGAGACGGCGGGGGAGGCCGTCGAGGTGCTCGCGCGAGTCAGCGACGGGCCGGCCGCCGGTAGGATCGTCGCGGTTCGGCAGGGGAACCTCATGGCGACCTCCTTCCATCCCGAGGTCGGGGGAGACCGCCGCATCCACGCCGAGTTCGTCAAGATCGTCACGCAGCACTGCGAGTAGACCGGAACGCGAGGACACTGCATGAGCGGCCACTCCAAATGGGCCACCACGAAGCACAAGAAGGCTGCCATCGACGCCAAGCGCGGCAAGCTCTTCGCCAAGCTCATCAAGAACATCGAGGTCGCGGCCAAGCAGGGCGGCGGTGACCCCGCCGGCAACCCGACGCTCTACGATGCGATCCAGAAGGCGAAGAAGACCTCGGTCCCGAACGACAACATCGACCGCGCCGTCAAGCGTGGCTCGGGTGCCGAGGCCGGCGGGTCCGACTGGCAGACGATCATGTACGAGGGCTACGCCCCCAACGGCGTCGCGCTCCTCATCGAGTGCCTCACCGACAACCGCAACCGTGCGGCTGCCGAGGTCCGCACGGCCCTGACCCGCAACGGCGGCCAGCTGGCCGACCCGGGCTCGGTCGCCTACGTCTTCAACCGCAAGGGCGTCGTCATCGTGCCCAAGGACGGCACGTCCGAGGACCACATCCTGGAGGTCGTCCTCGAGGCGGGTGCCGAAGAGGTCAACGACAACGGCGACACCTGGGAGATCGTGTCCGACGCAAGCGACTTCGTCGCCGTCCGCCGGGCCGTCCAGGAGGCCGGCATCGACTACGACTCCGCCGAGGCATCCTTCGTGCCCAACCTGCAGGTGCCCCTCGACCTCGACGGCGCGAAGAAGATGATCCGCGTCATCGACGCCCTCGAGGACAGCGACGACGTCCAGAACGTCTACGCCAACGGCGACATCCCCGACGACGTGCTCGCGGAGCTCGACGCCGAGGAGTGAGCCCACGCCGGACGGCGTCGTCCGAGCGCAGACGAGGAGGCACGTCGGTGACCGGCGTGCCTCCTCGTCGCCGGCGGACCGGGCGGTTAGCGTTTGTCCCGAACACCTGTTCGGATCGGCCGCCGGTTCGAACCGCCCGACCGACCCGACGACCGCCCCAGGAGGTGCCGTGCGCGTCCTCGCCGTGGACCCCGGCCTGACCCGCTGCGGCGTCGGCGTCGTCGACGGGTCTCCCGGGCGGCGGCTCGCGCTCGTCGAGGTCGGCGTGATCCGCACCCCGTCCGGCGACCCGACGCCCCGCCGCCTGGTCGCCGTCGAGGACGAGATGCGGCAC
>NZ_JBNDHY010000201.1:0-6900 GCF_056755315.1 Monashia sp. HAY1-2A | reverse complement strand
GCCTGGAGGTCGTCGCGGGACTTGCTCGTGACGCGCAGCTCGTCGCCCTGGACCTGGCTCTTGACGCCCTTGGGGCCCTCGTCGCGGATCAGCTTGTTGATCTTCTTGGCGTTCTCCTGGGAGATGCCCTCCTTGAGCGGGGCGTCGAGGTGGTACTCCTTGCCCGAGACGCGCGGGCCGGCCTCCGGCAGGTCGAGGTGCTTGAGGCTGACCTTGCGCTTGACCAGATGCGTCTGGACGACGTCGAGGACCGCCTTGCAACGCTCCTCGGTGCTCGCCCTCATCTTGATGACCTCACCGGCCAGCTCGACCGACGCGCCGACGTTCTTGAAGTCGTAGCGCTGGGAGATCTCCTTGCTCGCGCTGTTGACCGCGTTCGCGACCTCCTGCTTGTCGTACTTGCTGACGATGTCGAACGAGGAGTCGGCCATCGGTGTGGCTCCTTCGGGTAGGCGTGGGAGTCGGTTCGCGGGGGATGCGCGGGGGAGGGAGGCGGCCCGGCCGAGCGTCGGCCACGGTGCTCCCAAGGGTCCATTGTGGTGCCTGCGAACCCGATTCGGCGCACGCCCCATTCCTTGCTATCCTTCCGAGCGCACGAGGCAGGTTGTCCGAGCGGCCAATGGAAGCGGACTGTAAATCCGTCGCGAAAGCTACGAAGGTTCGAATCCTTCACCTGCCACCCAGTGCTCAGAAGGGCCTTTGACCAGCGGAAACGCCGGTCGGAGGCCCTTCCGCTGTGGTAGGGCACGTCCCGGCTCCGGCCCAGGGACTCGGTCCAGTACACCAGCCGGGCAGTGATCGAGGCCGAGCAGCGGCTCCTCGACGCCGGCCGGGCGGTCGACGCGGCCACCGTCGACCCGAACGTGGCGGCCGGTGTCGCCGCGCAAGAACTGCCGGGTCGCGACCATCCGCTCTCGGCGGAGCAGTCCGACGCCGTGCGCCGCATCACGACCTGCGGGCGCAGCCTGGATGTCCTGGTCGGGCCGGCCGGCACGGGCAAGTCGACGACCATGGCCGGGGTCCGCGCCGTCTGGGAAACGCAGTTCGGGCCGGGCTCGGTGGTCGGGCTGGCCCCGTCCGCGGCCGCCGCGGAGGTGCTCGCCGACGCCGTCGGTGTCCCACCGAGAACACGACCAAATGGCTCACCGAGGCAAGACCTGACTGAGGTCCGGGACGAGCTGAAGCTTGAGGCGGTCGCGCGCGGATGGGAAGTCGACTGACGGTGAGTGAGCCTCCCGCAGGGGACGGGCGATGACGTTGTACGCGATGCGCGCTCGCCCCCACGCGACGGATCGGCGGTCGTGCTCACTCCGATGGCGCGATGTGGCGGCTACGTCATCCTGCTGCGGTCTCGGACGCGGGCGCGTTGCCGCCCTGCGGCGCCGTCTCGGTCATGATCCGGATGATTTGGGCGCAGTCGGCGTCCGACGGCATGCCCCAGAGAGGGTCGTAGTCGTAGACCTCGTGCAGCGGCGTCGAGGCTGTGCGTCCGTCGAGAATCTCCACGGCGCTGGTGCTGATAAGTCCCGGGTGCTCCACGCCGCAGGCCTCGGCCACCTTCAGGAGGTCCCTGCGCAGCGTCTTGATGTAGTTCGCTGCACGCACGGACTTGACCCCCGGGTCGAGACCGCGGGCGAGCCAGGGGCTCTGCGTGGCGACACCGGTGGGGCAGCCGTCGGTGTGGCATCGCTGCGCCTGGATGCACCCGATGGAGAGCATCGCCTCCCGAGCGACGTTGACCATGTCGCAGCCGAGGGCGAAGGCGATGACGGCATTGTCCGGCAGGCCGAGCTTTCCGCCACCGATGAACGTCACCTGTTTGTGCAGCCCCCGCTCCGCGAACATCCGGTACACCCTGGCGAACCCCACCTGGAACGGCAGCGAGACGCTATCGGTAAAGATCAGCGGCGCTGCGCCCGTCCCGCCCTCTCCTCCGTCGATCGTGACGAAGTCGACCCCACGGTCGGTCCGCGCCATGAGGCCGGTCAGCTCTTCCCAGAACACCAGATCACCGACCGCGGACTTGATGCCGACCGGAAGACCCGTCTCGGTCGCCAACATCTCGACCCAGTCGAGGAGGCTGTCAGTGTCGGAGAACTCCGCGTGCCGCGAGGGACTGACGCAGTCCACGCCGACCGGGACACCCCGCGTGGCGGCGATCTCGGGTGAGACCTTGGCAGCGGGCAGCAGCCCGCCCAGACCCGGCTTGGCTCCCTGGCTCAGCTTGATCTCGATGGCTCGCACCGGTGCGCTCACGAGGACCTCCTTGAGCCGGTCGAGGTCGAAGCGGCCGCCCTCATCACGGCACCCGAAGTACGCGGTGCCGATCTGGAAGATCAGTTCTCCTCCCTTGCGGTGATAGGGAGAGAGGCCGCCCTCTCCTGTGTTCTGCAGGCAGCCGGCGAGCGCCGCACCACGGTTGAGCGCCTCCACCGCAGGCCCGGAGAGCGAGCCGAAGCTCATCGCCGAGATGTTGACCACCGACGCGGGGCGGAAGGCGTGCCGCCGGCCTCTGGGGCCGCCGAGGACTTTGGCCGAGGGGAGGCTCACCTCCTGGCCCGCCGCCGGGCCTGACGCCGGCACAGCCCGTCCGAAGGTGCGGTGGTTGATGACGGGGTAGCCGGCCGTGAACTCCAGGTCGTTGTCGGTACCGAAGCCGAAGTAGTTGTTCTGCTTCTTGGCCGAGGCGTAGACCCACCGTCGCTGGTCGCGGGTGAACGGTCGCTCCTCGTTGTTGCCCGCCACGAGGTACTGGCGCAGCTCGGGGCCGATGGCCTCAAGGAGGTAGCGCGCATGCCCGACGACGGGGAAGTTGCGCAACAAAGAGTGCTCGCGTTGGAGAAGGTCGCGCGCCGCGAGGGCTGTCAGGGCAGACGCGGCGGCCGCACCGACGTACCCGGCTTTGGGGACGAGTCGCATAGGGTCCACTATGCGCTGGGCTGCTGCAGCGGTGCCATGGCTGGACGGTCCCCGGGCGGCGCCGTCCGACGCGGGACAATCGGCCGGGTCGAACCGCCGGCGCGACAAGCCTGTCGGTGGCCAGGCCCGGGTCCACCACGCGCAGGCGTGCGTCCACCCGGCGCACCACGTCCGCGAGCTCGGCTGCCGGCGTGTCCTTCACGACGAGGCCCGGCGCCCCAGCCCGGAGCGCCCTCCGGAGGAATCCCGGTCGGCCGAACGTCGTGACGATGAGCACCGCGCGCGATCACCTTTCGATCATGCCGGTGGTAGGCGGCCTCGGCCATCCGCGTCACTTCGCCGCGTGCGCCTCACGCCGGAGAGTCTCACGCCGAAGACAGCCGGACTCGGGCGGGCCTCTCAGGGACATCGCTCACGAGTCATGATTCGACGATCCGTTCGGCGATGGCTGGCAGATCTGCCTTGGCGATCACGCGAGTCTGACCCTCTAGCGGCCAGGACGAACTGAACTGTGAAGACCGCCAAGAGAGGCAGGCGCGACCGAAGGGCAGATCATGCGCCAACGCGGAGTTCGGCTGGCGCCGGACCCGTACTCTCGCGAACGACGAGTTCCGGCTCAAACATGATCTCGCCGGTCCGAATCTCCCTGCCGGCGATCTGCGAGGTGAGCAACCCGACGGCCGCTCGCGCCATCGTCTCGACGGGCTGGCGAATGGTTGTCACAGGTGGGTCTATCAGGGACATGAACAGGGAATCATCGAAGCCCACGACCGACACATCCTGCGGGACCCGGAGATCTAGCTTTCGTGCCGCCTTGATTGCTCCGAGGGCCATCACGTCGCTGCCACAGATGATTCCGGTTACGCCCGAATGGATGAGGTGCGTCGCGGCGGTCATCCCTCCCTCCAGACTGTAGAGCGTGCGATCGATCAGTCCGGTGATGCCGGTACCGCGCTTGAGGAAGTCGTTGAAGGCGTCCTCTTTTCGGGCTCCCGGTACATGTTCTTGGTCTCCGATCGCGAGACCGATCCGTGTGTGCCCGAGATGCACGAGGTGCCGCGCGGCCAAGATGACCGCTTCGTGGTCGTCGGTGGAGACGCAAGGGAGCGCGAGTTCGGACGCAAGCCCGTCAATGACGACCACAGGGAGCCGACGCTTGGCCAGCTCTGTGTAGTGGGAGTGGTCGAGACCGTTCACGGCGTGCAGACCGCAGACGAAGACCAGGCCGGACACCTGACGTCCCAAGAGCGTTCGGACGTACTCGGCTTCTGACGGGCCGCCTGACTCCACGACTCCCGTGAACGGAACGTAGCCACGCTGCGTCAGCTGTCCACCGATCGCCGTGGCGAAGGCGGAGAATATGGGGTTTTCGAACTGCGGCATCACGATCCCGACGATGCGATCGCCCTGGGCCTTGAGCCGGTTCGGACGCTCGTAGCCAAGGACGTCGACAGCCGTCAGAACCGCGACGCGGGTGCTCTCCGCTACCCCTTCCCGGCCGTTCAGTACGCGGCTGATCGTCGACTCACTCAGCCCGGTGTACGTCGCAATCTCGCTCAAGGCGTTGCTCACGAGGCCGATCCTAAGGCCAAGTAGTCGGTCTGCCCACACACTCCGCCGTGAACTTGCGAGGTTCTGACCCCATGTTGGCGCACGCAAGGCCGGGAGCACGCCGCAGCTCGTAGGTGATTTGCGCTGGATGACGGTATGAGGCCAACGATGTGACCGAAACTTGCAAAGAACTGATGGACAGCCCGCCATCTCTCGCCTAGAGTCTGCAGTCAGACGCCGAGCGCCGATGAAGTCGCCACCAGCCCGTGTGATGACCGCGCCGACGTCGGCGCAAAATCACTCCGAGGAAGGACCCCCATGAAGATGAACCGGCTCGCGGTGGCCGTGGTCGCTACCGCTGCTGCGGTTTCTGGGCTCGGCGCATGCGCGAGCTCCGACACCCCCACGAGTGGCAGCGCCAGTGGTGCGCCGGGCAGTGTCAAGATCGACCTGTGGACTCCCCAGGCGGGCTCGCCCAAGGTCGAGGTCCAGAACATGCAGAACATGCTGGACGCGTTCACGAAGGCGAACCCCGAGTACTCGTTCAACTACAAGAAGTACCCGTTCGACGGGTATGCGACCTCAGTTCGTGGTGCCGCGGCGGCTAACAAGCTTCCGTGCATGCTCGCGGTCGATGCCCCGAACGCCCCGAGTTGGGCCTGGTCCAAGTGGTTGACGCCACTGCAGTTGCCCACCTCAGTAACAGATCCGCTCATCCCTGGAGCGAAGGGCACCTGGCAGGACAAGATCTACTCGGTCGGCTACTGGGACGCGGGGCTGGCGATGTTCGCGCGGAAGTCGGTCCTTGATCAACACAAGATCCGCATTCCCACCCTGGACCACCCATGGTCCAAGGATGAATTCGCGGCCGCGTTGGCGACCCTCAGAAGCGACACCAAGTTCAAGTACCCGCTCAGCCTGGGCAGCGCCGATATCTACTCCGGCACCCCGTTCCTGTGGAGCTTCGGGGGAGACCTGATCGATCGCAGCAACTACCAGAAGTCCGAGGGGGTGCTCAATGGTCCGCAATCGGTCGCGTATGGCCATTGGCTTCAGGACCTCGTGTCCCAGAAGTACATCAGCACGGCGGCGACCGATGGCAATCCGTTCGAGAAGGGCGACATTGCCCTCTACTGGGATGGCAACTGGGACGCTCAGAGCAGCGTCGCGAAGTACGGCTCGGACATGCTGTTCCTTCCGCCGCCGGATCTCGGCCAGGGGCCTGTGGTGGGTGCGGGCAGCTTCGGGTACGGAACCTCCTCGTCATGTTCAACTGCGCAACGCGAAGGGGTCAACAAGTTCCTGGCGTTCTCGCTGGCTACGGACAATCTGGTGAAGATCAGCAACACCCAGCTGGTGATCCCGGCGACCGCCGCCGCAGCCGCACGATCCGAGAACTACGGCCCGAGTGGCCAGTTCAAGACCTTTGCCGACCTCGAGGCCAACCACGCCAAGACTCGGCCGGCCACGCCAGCGTTCCCGGTGATCGCCGACACGTTCAACAAGGCCTCCAAGGACATCCTGGCCGGGGCAGACGTGCAGTCGACACTCGATCAGGCCGCGAAGGCCATCGACGCGGACATCGCTCAGAACGACGGGTACGCCCCCCAGGGGTGACGGTTCTCGGCGGTCGGGAGCAACGCCAGAACGTGTTCCCGACCGCCCCGCGCAATTGAGAGGTACCCATGAAAACCCAACCGCATGTCGCGGAAACCGCTGAGCGCATCCGGTCCAGGCCCGCGTCGCGAGGTGCCAAGGGGCACCCCATGCGAATGTCAAGTTCCCGCCGTCGTGAGGGACTCATCGCCTGGGCGATGTCCGCGCCGGCTCTCGTCCTGCTCTGCCTCTTTCTCGTCCTGCCGACGCTTCTGGCATTTGCCCTGGGCTTCACGAACGCACGGCTCGTTTCGCCGCTGTCGCCGCGCTTCGTCGGATTGAACAACTTCATCCATGCGTTCACCGATGACCCCGTGTTCTTCAGGTCCCTGGGCAACACCTTCTACTTCGCTTTTGTCGTCGTGCCCGTGCATTCAGCCCTCTCCCTGATCTTGGCGCTCCTCGTCAACAGACAGCTGCGCGGCCGGATGATCTTCCGCACGCTCTACTTCCTGCCCGTCGTGACCTCGATCGTCGCCGTGTCAGTCCTCTGGCGATTCCTCTACCAGCGCGACGGTCTAGTCAACAGCTTTCTTTCAACAATGAGCGGGTCCGCTGTACAAGGAAGCGCTTGGCTGGACAACCCCGGCACGGCCATGCCGGCCATCATGCTCATGTCCATATGGTCGGCCGTCGGTTTTCATATGGTTGTGTGGCTTGCTGGCCTCCAGACTATCTCTCAGGATCTTTACGAGGCCGCAAGCATCGACGGTGCCAGCACCTGGCAGAAGTTCTGGAACGTGACCTGGCCGGGGTTGCGGCCCACACTGGTAG
>NZ_JBNDHY010000200.1:0-6961 GCF_056755315.1 Monashia sp. HAY1-2A | reverse complement strand
ATCGGCTTGCGATACCGGCCCACGCGAAGAACGGCGTGAGGGGACCTGCCCTGGCGCGTTGGCGGCCAGTGCACGCATCCACCGGGATCAGCGCGGACAGGCAAGGGCGCGCAACCACCGGACGAGCAGGGAGCGGCGGGGCCCTGCGGCGACGAGCTTCACCCGGCGCTACAGGGCGATCCATCCAGGTGTTGACGAACCGTTCGGTCGGGCTCGCCGGCCTGCCGCATCGTCATCCGCAGGCACGTGTGAAGGTCACCGGCCAGGATGCCGCCCAAGAACTGGGCGGCGCGGTCCGGGCAGCTGTGCAGGGTCACCGAGGAGGCCGACCAACGGCTCAGGTCGATGTCTCCTGTCGTCCAGGCTCCGGCCGGCACCCATGCGAACGCCTGTGAGGGGCCCGAGGCCGTCAACGTGAAGTCGGCGGCGCCCTGGCGCATCACCAAGGGGTTCTTGCGAAAGAACCAGTTCATCCCGGACGGGAGACGCAATCCCACGTCGCGCGCCCGCGGCGGCTCTTCCCTCGCAGACATCCTCGTCAACCCTTCGAACGGGATCGCGTCGACCGCGTCCCCGGGCTGCACGCCGAGCGAGTCCGCGCAGCCGAGCGACACGTGTCTGGTGCCGAAGCCCGACGACGCCGTGGTGGTCACCGATGCGCCCGGCGCACAGGACCGGCGGTCGGGGCGTGCTCGGAACACCCCGCTGCGAGGACCGCCACGGCCAAGCAACAGGCTGTCACCACAGATTCCCGTGCCATGTCACCGGCCTCGATACGCCACGCCCGTCGCGCTTTGCCCTCCATTATCCCTGCAGTGCAGACTCGCCCGTGGGCGCCGCTGTCGGGCAGCTGTCGGTGCTGGCGGCTAGCGTCCTCGACGTGGCCGACGACCTCGAGATCATTGCCTTTGCAGCGGCGGACGAGCTGTGGTCATGGTTGGCGCAGCACCACGACACTCACCCTGGCGTCTGGGTCCGGCTGCAGAAGACCAACAGCCTGCATCCGTCGATCAGCTTCCACGACCTGTTGGAGGCCGGCATCGCGTACGGATGGAGCGAGAGCACATGCCGCGCCCACGACCGCACCTCGTACGTCCAGAAGTTCACGCCCCGGCGCACGCGAGGAACGACGGCCCAACGCAACCTCACCATCGCCGACCGCCTCGAGGCGGAAGGCCGGATGACACCACCGGGGCGCAAGGCGCTCGACCGCTCGTCCGACGCGTCCGCGTCTCGCCGTGTCCGTGCTGCCGGCCGTCGAGAAAACCCCTTGCGCGTCGGCAGCACAGGATGTCGGGTGTGACAGAACACCCGACTCGAGAGGGACGTGACGCGAATGGCGCTGGCCACCCCGACGCTGCACACCGCTCGACTCCGACTGCGTCCCTTCGACGACACGGATGCCGACGACATCTTCGCCCTGCAGAGCAATGCCCACGTGTTGCGCTACTGGGACTCTGCGCCGTGGAGCGAACGCGAGCGCGCGGAGCGGTTCATCGCGCGTTGCCGACAGATGGCAGAGGAGGGCACCGGCGCGCGGCTGGCCGTGGATCGCGTCGCCGACGGGGCGTTCATCGGCTGGTGCACGCTGGACCGGTGGAACCCGGACTACCGGAGCGCGTCGCTGGGCTACTGCTTCGATGCTCCAGCGTGGGGCCACGGCTACGCGACGGAGGCCGCCGGTGTGGTGCTGCGGTGGGCGTTCGAGACGCTGGACCTGAACCGCGTCCAGGCCGAGACCGACACTCGCAATGTGGCGTCTGCCCGGGTGCTCGAGACGCTCGGGTTCGTGCGTGAGGGGACGCTGCGGGAAGACTGCGTCGTCAACGGCGACGTCTCGGACTCATGGGTCTTCGGGCTGATCAGACGCGAGTGGCAGCCAGCCACGTGTGCGGCACCGCGCACCGTCAGCCGGAGGTGACGCCGAGCGTGCTCTCCCGGGCGATCAGCGTGTGGCCGGCGTGGACGTCCTCGCCCGGCACCGGTGTGCGCGCCTCGATGCGGTGGAGCAGCCGATCGACGGCTTCGGCGGCGATGCGCGCCTTGTCGGGCGCGATGGTGCTGATGGTGGGCGTGGAGTAACGGCCGTCCTCGATGTCGTCGTAGCCGATGATCGCGACGTCCTCGGGCACGCGCAGGCCACGCTGGAGCACCGTTCGCACGGCGCCGAGGGCAACGAGGTCGCTGTAGGCGAAGACGGCCGTCGGTCGGTCCTCGCGCTCGAGCAGCGCGGCCATCGCGGTCGCACCGTCGGACCTGTTGAACCGCGGCGTGGAGATGACGAGGGTGTGGTCCACCGGCAGCCCGGCCTCCTCGTGGGCCAGGCGGTAGCCGCGCGTGCGCCGTTGAGCGGCCTCTCCGGTGCGGTAGGGCTGGTCGCCGATGGCGGCGATGCGCCGATGCCCGAGGTCGATGAGGTGCGCGACGGCGTCCCGCGACGCCGCGACGTCGTCGATGCCGACGTGGTCGAAGTGGCCGTCCGACTCACGCTCGCCGAGCACGATGAGGGGCAGGTCCGGATCCCGGACCGCGAGCTCAGCCTGGGACAGACCCAGCGGGCTGAAGATCATGCCGTCGTAGGCGAACCCCCGAGCGCGGCGCTTGATGAGCTCGGCCTCGTGCTCCGGGTCGCCGTCCGTCTGGTCGATGAGCACGTTGAAGCCGCGCTCTCGTGCGCGGGGGATGATCGCCTGCAGCAGCTCGGAGAAGTAGGGCGTGTCCAGGTAGGGGACGACGACGGCGATCTGGCCGGACCGGCCGTTGGCCAGGTTCCTGGCAAGCAGGTTCGGCCGGTAGTCGAGCGCCCTGATGGCCTCCTCCACCTTGGCCCGCGTCGCCGGTGTCACCTGGGCGTACCCGCCCACCACGTTGGACACGGTCCGCGGCGACACGCCGGCGAGCAGGGCAACGTCACGCAGGGTCGCGTCCGGCACGGGGTGCTCCTGTCTCGGGAAGAGGCACGTCGATGCGCCCGGGCTGGGCGGCGAGACCAATCTGACCACACCTATTGCCACGCTGCAAAGCTCCCGGCATACTCCTTTTGCAGCGCCGCAAAATGGTGCACACGGCCGACGGTCCACTGGCCCGGACCCTGCCCCTACGCCCACCCGACGAACCGTGGGTGCGCGTCCGACCGGACGCAGCACCCTCTTTCTTCGAGTAGGCATGTTAACGCTCACACACGTGGGTGCTGATTTCCCAAGATGGAGAACCCGATGAAGCACCGTCGCTTCACCCCGCTCACCCGCGCCGGGAGCATCGTTGCCGGCGCCCTGACCGTCGCCACCCTCCTTGCCAGCTGCGCCGGTGGCTCGTCCGCCGCCGACGGCGGCACGGGCCAGGGCGGGAGCGCCGCGGGCCCTGTGCACATCAAGGTGTGGGCCTGGTACCCCGAGTTCAAGGGCGTCGTCGACGCCTTCAACGCCTCGCACAAGGACATCCAGGTCGACTGGAGCAACGTGGGCACCGGGCCCGACCAGTACGCCAAGCTCAAGACCGCCTTCAAGGCCGGCAGCGGCGCCCCCGACGTCGCCATGGTGGAGTTCCAGGAGATCCCGAGCTTCGTCATCCTCGACAAGCTCGTCGACATGGGCCAGTACGGCGCCAACGACGACAAGTCGCTCTATGCCGACTGGGCGTGGAAGCAGTCGACCGACGGCAACAAGGTCTACGCCATCCCCGTCGACGGTGGCCCGATGGCCCTCATGTACCGCAAGGACCTCTTCGACAAGTACAAGATCGCCGTCCCGAAGACGTGGGACGACTACGCGGCCGCAGCCGAGAAGATCAAGGCCGCCGACCCGAAGGCGTACATCGCCAGCTTCGGCAAGGACGGTGGCTGGCTCAACGGGCTCATGTGGCAGGCCGGCTGCAAGCCGTACAGCTACTCCCAGGCACAGGCCAAGGACGCGGTCGGCATCCGCCTGACGTCACCCGAGTGCAAGAAGGTCGTCGACTTCTACGGCAACCTCGTCGACAAGGGGCTCATGGCCAAGGACCCGTTCTTCACCGCCGACGCCACCGCGGCGCTGGACAACGGCAAGTACTGGACCTGGGCGGCCGCGGGCTGGACCCCCGGCTACCTCGCCGGGTCGCTGAAGAAGACCTCCGGCAAGTGGGCCGTCGCCCCGATGCCGCAGTGGACCGAAGGCGCCAACGACCAGGGAGACTGGGGCGGCTCCACCTTCACGGTCACCACCCAGAGCCAGCACCCGAAGGAGGCCACGATCGTCGCCCGCGAGCTGTTCGGGTCCTCCAAGGCCGCGTGGGACATCGGCCTCAACAAGGCCTTCCTCTACCCGCTGGTCAAGGACGTCGCCGCCAACATGTCGTTCACCGACAAGGCGTACGACTTCTTCGGCGGCCAGAAGGTGAACCAGATCTTCGTCCCGGTCTCCAACAGCCTCGGCGAGTTCCAGTACACCCCGTTCCAGGACTACGTGTTCGCGACGATGAACGACCTGAGCGCCGAGGCCCTGGACGGCAAGCGCCCGTGGAGCACGGTCCTCGACGACACCCAGAAGAAGGTCGTCGCCTACGCCCAGCAGCAGGGCTTCAAGGTCAGCGAGTAGCCCGTCCCACTCGCCGCCGGGTCGGCAGGTGGTCCACCTCCGCCACCTGCCGACCCGGCCCCCACCGGACCCGGAGGTCCCCATGAGCCAGCTCCTTCCGGCCGACCGCCCCGTCACCGCTTCTCCGGCGACCGTCGTCCCACCGACGACGCGGGCCGCCCGCCAAGGCCTTTCCCACCAGGCGCGTCAGGCGGTCGCCGGCGCACTGTTCGTCCTACCGTTCCTCCTCATCGTCCTGCTCTTCCTCGCCCTCCCCCTCGGCTACGCGTTCTGGCTGAGCCTCCACAGCGAGAGCCTCGTCCTCGGCCCCCACTTCAGCGGGCTGGAGCAGTACAAGCAGGCGTTCACGGACCCGCAGTTCCTCACCGGGCTGCGCCGCGTCATCGTCTTCGGTGTCATCCAGATCCCGATCATGCTCGGGATCGCCCTCGCCGGCGCTCTGGCGCTGGATGCCATCAACAGCCGGGTCGCCAAGGTCTTCCGGCTCGTCGCCTTCATGCCGTATGCCGTCCCGGCCGTGATCGGCGCCCTCATGTGGGGCTTCCTCTACAGCAAGACCTTCGGGCCGTTCGCCGGGATCTCGGGACTCTGGGGGGACGCGCCGGTCAACTTCTTCGGCGGCTCCCTGCTGCTCGTCTCCCTCGGCAACGTCGTCACCTGGGCCTGGACCGGCTACAACATGATCGTCCTCTACTCCGCCCTGCAGGGCGTGCCCCGGGAGATGTACGAGGCCGCGGTCATCGACGGCGCCTCACCGGTGCAGATCGCGCTGCGGGTCAAGGTCCCGGCGATCAAGCCGGCGCTCTCCCTCGCCGCCATCTTCACCGTCATCGGCACGATGCAGTTCTTCAACGAACCGGCGATCCTCGCGCGCTTCGCCCCGGACATCGACGCCGGCTACACGCCGAACCTCTACGCCTACAGCCAGGCGTTCCGGTTCTCCGCCTTCAGCTACTCCGCGGCGATCTCGTTCACCCTCGGGCTGAGCGTCTTCGTCCTGTCGTACCTCTTCGTCTTCGTCTCTCGCAGAAGGGCAGCACGCGCATGACGCTGACCACACGGATCGAGGCCGGCCGGCGAGCGCCGCACACGGCCACGCGCCCGCGGGGCGGCCGGTTCGGCGAACCGAGGACCCGCCTGGCGCACAGCCTCATGACACTGGGGATCGTCTACTTCACGATCCCGCTCATCTGGATCCTCTTCGCCGCCACCAAGAGCCAACCCGACCTGCTCTCCACGCCCGCACTGTGGTTCGGCCACGGGTTCGACCTCGTCGCCAACCTCCGCCAGCTGTTCACCGAGGACGGCGGCGTCTACGGGCGCTGGCTCGTCAACACCGCGCTCTACTCGGGGGCGAGCGCGCTGGGGGCGACGTCCCTGTGCGCCCTGGCCGGCTACGGGCTGGCACGGTTCAGCTTCCCCGGCAAGCGACTGATCGAGTCGGGGCTGCTCGGGATGGTCATGGTCCCGGCCACCGCCCTCGTGCTGCCGACGTACCTCCTGCTGTCGCGGCTCGAGCTGGTGAACACCATCTGGGCCGTCATCCTGCCCTCGCTGCTGAGCCCCTTCGGCACCTACCTCATCCGGGTCTTCGTCGCCGAGAGCGTGCCGCAGGAGCTGCTCGACGCAGCCCGGATCGACCGCGCCGGCGAGTTCCGCATCTTCTGGCAGGTCGTCCTGCCGATGATGCGGCCGGCGATCGTCACCGTCTTCCTCATCACCCTCGTCGCGACGTGGAACAACTACTTCCTGCCGCTCGTGATGCTCAGTGACGCGAAGCTCTACCCGCTGACCGTCGGGCTCACGACCTGGTTCAACACGGCGCAGCAGGAGGCGGGGACCCGCGTGCTCTTCAACCTCGTCACCACCGGCGCGCTCCTTGCCATCATCCCGCTCGTGGTCGCCTTCGTCTTCCTGCAGCGGTTCTGGCGCAGCGGCGTCAGCAGCGGCGCGCTCAAGTAGCCCGCAGTCCCATGCTCGCCGGGTGTCGACTCCACACCCGCACTCCCCACACCTTCCAAGGACTCCGATGACCTCCGCCTCCTTCCGCCTCGACCCGAGCTTCACGATCGCCCCCGTCAACCGACGCACCTTCGGGTCGTTCGTCGAGCACATGGGCCGGTGCGTGTACACCGGCATCTACGAGCCGGACCACCCCACCGCCGATGCCGACGGGTTCCGCGAGGACGTCCTCGCCCTGACGCGCGAGCTGGGCGTCAGCATCGTGCGGTACCCCGGCGGCAACTTCGTCTCGGGCTACCGCTGGGAGGACGGCATCGGTCCCGTGGCCCAGCGACCGGTGCGACGCGACCTCGCCTGGCACGGCCTCGAGACCAACGAGGTCGGCATCGACGAGTTCGCCCGCTGGGCGGACAAGGCCGGCGTCGAGA
>NZ_JBNDHY010000199.1:0-6965 GCF_056755315.1 Monashia sp. HAY1-2A | reverse complement strand
GCCTCGGCACCGCGCCGACCGCGCCCGTGCGCCTCGCCTGTCGGCCCGAGGCCACGCTGCTGACCCTCGTCCCCCGCTCGCACGCCTGAGGAAGGGCCGGGCATACGGGCGCGAGTGGCCGCTGTGCTCGTGACTCCTACGTCACTGCTCAGCCAGAGTGAGCAGTGACGTAGGAGTCACGAGGAGGTCGGGACCACGCGGTCCGGGACCCGATTCGGAGATGGGCGCGGGCCTGCGCTAGAGTCTCTCCTTGCTGCCCCGGGTACGCCCGAACGGCAGCCACCGGGGTGTGGCGCAGCTTGGTAGCGCGCTTCGTTCGGGACGAAGAGGTCGCAGGTTCAAATCCTGTCACCCCGACCGGTGAAATCGCAGGTCACGAGGCTCTTGCTCATCCGAGCGAGGGCCTCTCTGCTTGCCGTGCAGCAGCGACGTACAGCAGTAGCGCTCATTCGAGGCAGCACGCTGCGGGTCGCGCAGCACACTGGAGGGACGAACCGGCGCACGAAGGAGTGTCGACGATGACGAACGGTTCCGACCTCCTCCGCGCCATGAACCGCATCCGGCACGCCTACGTCGTCACCGACGCCGCCGGCGGAGGCACGTCGCTCACGGCCGTCGTCGGGTCGCTGGGCGCGGTCGCGTACACCGCCGCGCACATGGAGGTGTCACGCCGGCTCTTCACGAGCACCCTGGACACCCGCTTCCCCAGCGACGGCGTGCGGGCGGACCCGACCGTCACGCCTCGACGTGGCCGGCGGTGACGCGGACCGACTCGGCCACGACGTCGATGAGCTGACCGGTGCGCTCCAGCATGGCCCGCTGGCGCACGGCGCCGTTGCCCTCGGTCCGCAGCCGCTCGAGCCCCTCCAGGACGGTGGACAGGTCACCGGCCTCCTCGAGCGCCGACCCGACGTGGGCGAGGAGCGAGCCGATGACGTCCCAGCACGGCCTCGGCCGGCCGCTGCGCCAGTCGACGAGCCGCCCCTCGATCCCCTCACGACCCGCCTGCCACGACGCGAGCCGCAGCAGCTGCGTCGGCACCTCCGGCGGCGGCAGCCCACGCTGCCACTCGCGCGCCGCCGTCTCGACGAGCGCCCGGCACAGCGCCCCGATGACGACCGCCTCCTCGACGGTGAAGCACACGTCGGCGGCCCGCACCTCCACCGTCGGGTAGTGCTCGGACAGCCGGGCGTCGAAGTACACCATCCCCTCGTCGAGGATCACCGAGCTGAGCACCATCTCGCGGACGCGGCGGTGGTAGGCGGCGGCCGAGCCGAAGACCTCGGGCGGTCCCCACGAGGGCCACCGGGCGAGCATCTGTGAGCGGTAGCTGGCGTACCCGGTGTCCTCGCCGCGCCAAAAGGGCGAGTTGGCGCTGATGGCCAGCAGCGTGGGCAGCCAGACGCGGATCCGGTCGATGACGCCCACGCCCTCCTCGTCGCCGTCGACGCACACGTGCACGTGGCAGCCGCAGATGAGGTGCTCGCGGGCCGTGAGCCCGTACCGGTCCGCCATCCACGCATACCTCGTCGACCGGGCCGGCAGCGGCTGCACGGGCAGCGGCGACGTCGCGAGCGCCGCGAGGCTCGACCCGGTGCTGCGGGCGGCGCGCACCGCCTCCTTGCGCCATCGCTGGACCTCCCCGCGCAGCGCGGACAGCTCGGTGGCCGGGGCCGTGTGCGTCTCGATCTGCTGCTGCTGGAACTCCCCCTCGACCGCGCCGTGGACGCCCACGCCGGCGACCTCCGGAGGGCGGTGGGCGGCGCGGATGAGCAGCTGTCCGGACACGGAGCGAGGCCGGCCGTTGCGGATGTCGACGAGGAGCATCTCCTCCTCGACGCCGAGAGTGCGGACCATCGGGTTCCTTCCGCGTCCCCGAGTGGCCCGGGACGACGGCGCGTGAGACCTGTCGACCAGCACGTACCCGCTCGGCCGCGTCCCCGAGCCACGGGCGCCCGGGAATGCCAGGCGCCGCCGGCCGCTTGTCCTCCAGTGTCGCCACGAGACCCGAGGAGCGCCATGACGAAGCACAGAACGGGCACGAGTACCGCACGAGGTGACGCCGGCGGCAGGGCCACGGCGAGCGGTGGAGGCGGCGGCGTCGGGTTCCGCTCGGAGCGCGGTCCGATCCTCGTCGCGCTGATGCTCTCGACCGCGCTCATCGCCCTCGACTCGACGATCATCGCCACCGCGGTGCCCTCCATCGTCGACGACCTCGGCGGGCTCTCGCAGTTCCCGTGGCTCTTCTCCGTCTACCTGCTGGCGCAGGCGGTGTCGGTCCCCGTGTACGCCAAGCTCGCCGACACCCTCGGCCGCAAGCCGGTCATCCTCGTCGGCATCGGCCTGTTCCTCCTCGGCTCGGTCATGTGCGGCCTCGCGTGGGACATGGGTTCGCTCATCGTCATGCGCGCCGTGCAGGGGCTGGGTGCCGGCGCCGTGCTCCCGCTCACCATCACGATCGCCGGCGACATCTACACCGTCGCCGAGCGGGCCAAGGTGCAGGGCTACATCGCCTCGGTCTGGGCCATGTCCTCGGTCGTCGGGCCGACGCTCGGCGGCGTCTTCGCCCAGTTCGCCTCCTGGCGCTGGATCTTCCTCGTGAACATCCCCTTCTGCCTCCTCGCCGCGTGGATGCTGTGGCGCACCTACGGCGAGTCGCTCGAACGGCGCCGCCATCGCATCGACTACGCGGGCGCGAGCGTGCTGACCGTCGCGCTGACCCTGCTCATCCTCGCCGCCCTCGAGGGCGGACAGGCGTGGGCGTGGTCCGCCTGGCAGAGCGTCGGCTCGTTCGTCGTCGGGGGCGTCCTGCTCGCGGCGTTCGTCGCGATCGAGCATCGAGCCGCCGAGCCGGTGCTTCCGCTGCAGGTCTTCGGCCGCCGGCTCATCGTCGCCACGTCCCTCATCTCGGTCGGCGTCGGCACCGTCCTCATCGGCCTCACGTCCTACGTGCCCACCTTCCTCGAGCGGACGACGGGCGCGACGCCGCTCGTCGCCGGGCTCGCGGTGGCCGCCCTGACGCTCGGCTGGCCGGTGTCCGCGTCCCAGTCGGGGCGCCTCTACCTGCGCATCGGGTTCCGGCCCACGGCCCTGATCGGCCTCGTGCTCGCCGGGGTCGGGTCGCTCGTGCTGTGGCTCGTCAGCACCGACCCGAACGTGTGGACGACCGCGCTGTCGTGCTTCGTCGTGGGACTCGGTCTCGGCCTCGTCGCCACCCCGACGCTCATCGCGGCCCAGGCGTCGGTGCCCTGGCACGAGCGCGGCGTCGTCACCGGTTCCACCATGTTCATGCGCTCGGTCGGCAGCGCCGTCGGCGTCGCGGTGTTCGGCGCCATCGCCAACGCCGTCATCGCCCGGTCGGGCGGGGACGCGTCGGCCGACGCCGTCGGTGCGGGGTCGAGCGCGGTGTTCCTCGCCGTCGTCGTCGCGGCGGGCATCAGCATCGTGGCCGGGCTGCTCATGCCACCGACGCGAGCCGACGACCTGGACGCCGCGGCGGCGCCCGAGCCGGAGCAGGCCGCCGCCTGAGGCGCGCGCACGGATGCCCACTCGACCCGGGTCGAGTGGGTGGCTCCTCGGACGCGTGACGGCAGGCCGGCGTGCGGCGGCGCGGGCGTCGCGCGGGCGACGCGGGCGTGCCCGTCAGTGGTTGCGCAGCGCCGAGACGAGCTCGGACTTCGACATCGACGAGCGGCCGGAGATGCCGATCTCGCGGGCGCGCTTCATCAGCTGGTCCTTGGTCATGTCGTCGTAGCTGCCGGCCTTGCCGCCCTTGCGGCCGACCGACGATCGCGACGAGCCGGCGGCGGCGTTCGCGATGCGGGCCGCCTTCTCCTTGCTCGCGCCCTCGTCACGAAGTGCCTCGTAGGTCTCCGGGTCCTTGACCGAGGGTCCGGGGCTCTTGCGCTTCGGCATGGGGATCTCCTCTCGTCGTGGCTGGTCCGTCGTCGCCCGGTCACGGCCGACGACCGGTTCGTACCCGGCGGGGGCCGCTTCTACTCGGCGCCGCGGACGAGGCGGATCACCGCCCGTTCGAGCGCGTCGCGGTCGCGGACGCGGACGAGCTCGCCGTTGGCCAAGCGGGCCCGGTCGGCCTTGGTGAGCCGGCTCAGGCCCCGCGCGACGGTGCGCCCGACGGCGTACTCGTCCAGGACCCGCGGGTCGACGTACGAGCGTCGCGCGACCGCCGGCGTGTTGCCGAGGTGCTCGGAGACCACCTTCATCGCGTCCTTCTCGGCGCGCTTCTGCTCTCGCTCGGTGGCGGCGGGGCCGGTCTGGGCCAGGGCGACCGCGGCGGTGACCGTCGCCGCCCACGTGCGCAGGTCCTTGACGGTGAACTCGTCGCCGACGAGCTCCTTGAAGGCGAGGTTGAGGTCGGCGGAGTGCAGCTCGTGCCACCCGGTCGTGTCGCGGAAGGCGAGCAGCCGCTCGCCGGGGTAGCCGCTGCGCTTGAGCGACAGCACCAGCCGCGCGAGCAGCTGGTCGGTCATGACGGCCTCGCGCAGCACCCCTGACTTGGCGGGGAACTCGAAGGTGATGTCCTCACCGCTGACCCTGACGTGCTGGCGCAGGAGCGTCGCGACGCCGTACGAGCCGTTCTGCGCCTCGTAGGCCTCCCCGCCGGTGCGGAAGAGGCCGGCGTCCAGCATGTGCAGCGCCGCTGCGGTGACGCGGCGGCGGCCGAGACCGTCGGTGCGCAGGTCCGTGGCCAGCTGCTTGCGCGCCTGCGGCAGCCGCCTGGCCAGGGCGAGGACGCGGTCGTGCTTCTCCCGGTCACGGGCCTCATGCCACTTCTCGTGGTAGAGGTACTGGCGGCGTCCGGCGTCGTCCGTGCCGACGGCCTGGATGTGCCCGTTGGGGTACGGGCTGATCCACACGTCCTTCCACGCCGGCGGGATGACGAGTGCCTTGACACGCTCGCGGGTCTCGGCGTCGACGGCCCTCCCGTCCGCGTCGACGTAGCCGAAGCCGGAACCGCGGCGCACCCGGCGGATGCCGGGGCCGTCGATCATGCTGCGCCGCAGTCTCATGCGCCACACGTACCCCGACGCGCGACCGCGAACTCACCGACCCGGCCGCCCGCGTGGCGGACCGACCTGACCGGGTCGTCAGCACCTCAGGACGTCGGGCCCTCGCTCTCCGGGGAGGGCAGGCCGTCCGCGTCCGCCGCGGCCTCGACCGCGTCCGGACCGACAGGGGCACCCGGGCTGTCGGAACGATCCGAGCCGTCCTGACCGTCGGCGGCACGCACGGGCAGGATGTCGGGGACCGAGATGTCCTCCTGGCCGGGTGGCACGGGTGGGTCGGGGGTCACCGGGGGGAAAACGGTTCCGTCGCTGTTGAGGTGGGATTCGTGAGGGGTCACGTGCATCGCCTTCGTCCCCGAGATCGCGGTCGCTGCTTACCGTTCGACCATACCCACGTCACCGGGCCCGTCCACGAGCCGAGTCCACCGCCGTCAGGCGAGGAGCGCGGCGGCCAGCGCGTCCCGCAGGAACGCCTCGTACCGGGCGACCGACCAACCTCGCTCGACGACGAGCCGGTTGTAGAGCATCGGGTCCATGTAGAGCCAGCAGACGTCGGCGGCCGCGGCCCGCGAGAGGCCCGGTCGCAACCCACCGATGCGCGCGAGGTGGCGGACGAGCTGCTGGGCGCCGAAGAGCCGGTTGGCGTCCGCGGTCGCCTTGAGGGCCGCGGCCTCGCTGTCGGTGTCGGACGCGAGGACGAGCACGGTGCCGATGGGCGCGACGCGACGAACGACGTCGCGGACGATGCGGACCCACTGGTCCAGCGCCTCGGCAGGGTCGGTCGTCTCCTGCAGCGCGCGGACGGCCGGCCGTTCGGCGAAGGAGACCGGCTCGTCGTCGCCGACGACGGCCCAGTCGTAGGCGTCCTTGAGCAGGGCGACCTTGCCGCCGACGGCGTCGAAGACGGTCTTGCGGCTGACCCCGGCAGCGGAGGCCACCGCGTCGATGGTCGTGGCGGCATAGCCCCGCTCCACGAAGAGCGCACTGGCGGCCTCGACGACGGCGCGACGCGTTCGGCGCGCCTGTGCCTCACGCAAACCGGACACGTAGGCCCGTTTCGGACGGGAGCTCATCGGACTTCCCGCAAACCGCTTGACGCCATCACCGGGTGCTTTCACTCTGGGTTAAGTCAATACACCGACGGTAACACCAATGGGGGTGAAGGTCGTGCGGGTGGCAGTCATCGGGGCCGGACCGGCCGGCCTGGTCAGTGGCATCGGTCTCGCGCGCCGCGGGCACTCGGTGGTCGTCGTCGACCGCGACGCCGGACCGCCCGCCACCGGGCACTGGGACCGACGCGGTGTCATGCAGTTCCACCACGCCCACGCCTTCCGGCCCCAGGTCGGTCGGGTCCTCCAGGAGGTCGCACCGGACGCCTGGGACGCCTGGCTCGCGGCAGGCGCCGAACCGGTGCCGATCCCCCTGCCCGACGGCACCGAGATCCTCGGTGGCGTCCGCTCGCGGCGCGAGACGTTCGAGCGGGCGGTGCGGGTGACGGCCGTGGCCCAGCCCGGGCTGACCCTGGAGGTGGGACACGTCGACGGGCTCACGACGCGCTGCGGTCGGGTCGGCGGCCTCAGCGTCGACGGCCGTGACGTGCCCGCCGACCTCGTCATCGACGCGTCGGGCCGGTCAGGGCGCGTCAACCGGCACCTGCGCGCCCCGGGGATCGGCGGCGAGTGCGGCATCGCCTACGTCGACCGGCTCTACCAGCTGCGCGCCGAAGCCGACCCACCACTGACGAATCCCATTGCGTGGCAAGGAAACTACGACGGCTTCGAGGTCCTCGTCTTCCCTCACGAGAAGGGCGTCTTCTCCGCCCTCATCATCCGCAACACCTCGGACCGCTCGCTCGTGGACCTGCGCCACACCGCGGCGTTCGAGGCCGCTGCTGCCGCCGTGCCCGGCCTCGCGGCGTGGACCGACCCGTCCGTGGCC
>NZ_JBNDHY010000198.1:0-7037 GCF_056755315.1 Monashia sp. HAY1-2A | reverse complement strand
CTGCAGGAGCAGTGAGCTCACCGCTGGACCTGCCCGACCGTTGCAACCTCCTGCGGGTGAGTCAACGGCCTGTCCGGCGAGTAGCGCGTGCGCCCAAGTGAATCCACTCAGCTTGAGCCTGCCCCGGCGGGACGATGAAGTGAGCGGTGGTGTGGACTCCGGACTGCGGGAGTGGCTCCTCGGTGACCAGCGTGTCACCGCTGAGCGCGACGAAGCGGATCGTCTCCGGCGGCCCGGCGAGTTCGGCGTACGGGCCGAGCGTCACCGTGGTCAGCGCCAAGCCGTGTCCGTCCTGCCTGACCTCGATGCGCATTTCAGCGCGCTCGTAGTCGCCGACGAACCGGCCGGGGTCCGGCACGGCCGTCGTTGCCTGCGGCGGTCGTACGGGAACCGGTGCCGGAACGCCCGCCATGTCGGTGAAGAACTCCGCGTACAGCGCATCGAACACGCTGCGGGCACCGGGCCCGTTCGTCAGCAACGCCATCGCCGTGCCAGTGGCCGGGTGCAGCCGGTAGAAGGCGTACTGGCCAAACGTGGCCCCGTCGTGTCCGATGACCCCGTCGCCGTGCAGGATCCAGCCAAGCCCCCATCCCCGGCCGAGGGTCCCCGGGTCCAGCAGGCGCACCTGTTCCTGCTGCATTGCCCAGACGGACGCGGCCGAGAGGATCGCCTCGCCGCGGCGGCTCAGCCCCGCATCGGCGTGCATCCGTCCGAAGGTGATGACGTCGGTGGCGCTCGAGCAGATGGTCCCCGCCGGCCCGACCGAGCGCGGAGGCGCCCACACGGGGGCCACCTGAAGGTGACCGGCGGCGCCCAGGCCGGACCCGTTGCCTGCCGGTGGGCTGTCCATGTGCCCGAGCGCGTGCCGCTTCAGGATGGCCTCCTCGGGAAGGGTCGTCACTGTGACCTCCAGCGGACCCGAGAGCCTTTCAGCCAGGACGGCGTCCCAGCTCTGCCCGGTCACCGCCTCGATGATCGAACCGAGCGTGGAGAAGCCGCTGTTGCAGTACGAGAACATCTGGCCCAGCGGGTGAATCTGTGCCGCGCCGCCGAGCCCCTCGACGTACCTGCGCAGCGCGTCGTCACCTCGGCCGGTGTCGGTGAAGTCGTCCCCTTCGAAGCCGGCGGTGTGCGTCAGCAGGTGACGGACCGTCACCTGCTCCGACACGCACGAGTCCTGAACCGTGAACCACGGAAGGTAGGTTCGCACGGGGCTGTCGAGCTCCACGAGCCCCGCATCGACCAGGCTCATGATGATCGAGGCGGTGTACACCTTGGTCACCGAGCCGATCTGGAACAGGGTGCTGGTGGTGACGGGTTCACGCGTGTCCACGTTCGTGACGCCGTGTGCCACCGCCAGGACGTCGTGACCGTCGCTGATGGCGAGACTCGCCCCCGGCACGGAGTCGCCGCACAGGTCGGCCAGTCGTTGCGTCAGCTGCTGCTCGAGGCGGTGAAGAGACATGGTCATCAGCCTTCCTGAACGCGGCGGCGCTCATCTCGTTCGATCTGGACACCCGTGAGCGGGCGTTTCTGTACCGAAATACGAAGTGCGATACCCCGGGCGCCGATGGACGCCCGCGGGTGACCAACCCGTCTATGTGAGCGGAGCGAAGTGGCATGCGGCATGGTGCTGGCGTGCAGGGGCATCGGTTCGCGGGTCGGCCTCGGCGCAGATGCTGCGTTCCGGATGAACCATCGGCCCGTTCGGGCACCGATCGCTGAACCGGCACCCGGCCCCGTGACTCAGCTCCTGGCTGGGACGCTCCTCCCCCGGCAGGGAGGCTGGACCTGAGGGCTGCGCCGCCGCCCCCGGCAGCGAGTCGAGCAGGACGCGGCTGTAGGGGTGAACCGGTGAGGCGAATATTGCTGCGCTGGGTCCGGACTCGACAACTTGGCCTCGGTACATGACGTGCACGGTCTCGCTGACGTAGCGCACCACGGCCAGGTCGTGGGAGATGAACAGCAGGCCGAAGCTCAGCTGTCGATGCAAGGTCTTGATGAGGTTGAGGATGGCTCCTTGGACGGACACGTCCAGGGCGGAGGTGATCTCATCAGCGATGAGGTAGGCGGGTTCAGCGGCCAGAGCCCGCGCGATGGCGACGCGCTGGCGCTGCCCGCCCGACAGGGCACCCGGGGTGTGTGCGGCCACGTCGGGGTCAAGGCCCACCAGCTCGAGCATGGATCCGACGGCGGCGCGCCTGTCGCTGCGGCGGCTCGACCGGGGCAAGGCCTCGGCGATCGCCGACCCGACAGGCATTCGCGGGTTCAGCGACGCGTACGGGTCCTGGAACACCATCTGGACCCGGCGCCGCTGCTGGCGAGTTCGCCGACGAAGGGGCGGAAGGGGCAGACCATCCAGGGCGACAGTGCCGGACTGTAGGTCCACCAGCCCAGCCAGCGCCCGTGCGACCGTCGACTTGCCTGACCCTGACTCACCGACGAGGCCGACAATGGAGTCCTGCGGGACCTCGAGGCTGACCTCGTCGAGAGCTTGGACGCCGGTGGCGTGATCACCGAAGCGCAGGTTGGCCCCGACCAAATGCAGAGCGCTCATGGGGCCGGTACACCCTCTCTCATCTGGCCATCTGTGACGGGGTGCGGGAACCAGCAGGCGACCGCTGACTGGCTGCTGGGTGAGGTGCGCGACATCCTCAGCGGTGGCTGCTCCTTGTGACAGCGCTCCTGCGCCAGTGGGCATCGAGGGCTGAAGGCGCACCCCTGGGGTCGTGCGGCTGGATGCGGCGGCCGGCCGGGGATGGTCTGCAACGGCCTGTCCCGCTCGGTGTCCATGCCGGGGATGGTGTCCACGAGGGCGCGGGTGTACGGGTGCTGTGGTGAGGTGAGGATCTGGTGTATCGGGCCCTGCTCGATGATGCGGCCGGAGTACATGACCAGGACCCGCTCGCACAGCTCGGAGATCACGGCCATGTCATGGGAGATGAGCAGGACGGCGATACCGTGCTCATCGCGAAGTCCACACAGCTGAGCGAGAATCCGGCGCTGAACCGTGACATCCAAGGCTGTCGTGGGCTCATCGGCGATGACAAGCCGGGGGGCGCCGATGAGCCCCATCGCGATCATGGCTCGTTGCCGCATCCCGCCGGAGAACTCGTGAGGGTACTGACGCGCGCGTCGCGCTGGCTCGGTGATCTGCACCTCGCGCAGCGCGGCCACGGCCAACTCTTGTGCTTGCGCTTTGGCTGCCCCGGCGTGGACCTCAGCTACTTCACCGACCTGTCGTCCCACGCGCACGGCAGGGTTCAGTGAGGACATCGGGTCCTGGAAGATCACAGCCATCGACGCCTTCAAGCGTTCCCGCAGTGCGCTGCCGGACAAGCCCAGCAGGGAGCTGCCGGCGAAGCACAGTTGGCTGGCCTGCAATCTCGCCGTTGCCGGGAGCAACCCTGCGATCGACAGCGCTGTCATGCTCTTTCCTGATCCGGACTCCCCGACGATGCCGACGATCTCGCCTTCCCGGATCTGGACGTCGACGCCTTGTACAGGCTCGATCCAGCCAGAGCTGGTGGGCAGCGAAACGGTCAGCCCGCGCACGTCCAGAAGGTTCCCCGTGGGCTCGACGGACGCGAGGGGCTGGTCCTGCTCGTTCATGGACGTGGGCGCGGACGTCGGCGGGTGCTCCTGTCGACGGCTCACGGCCGGTGAGCGCTGCCCGAAGGCGGCCGCGGCTACCTCGCCGAGGAGGCTGAAGGTCAGGCCGGCGAAGACGACGGCCACCCCGGGGCCAAGAGCCGCGGCCGGTGACTGGTAGATCCGGTTCAGACCCTCCAGCAGCAGTCGGCCCCAGTCGTAGGACGGAGGCTGCACCCCGAGCCCGAGGAAAGACAGACTGGCAAAGGCAAGCAGCGCCCCGCCAGCTCCGGTGGCCGCGTTGACGACCAGTGGTTCGGCAATGTTCGGCAGCACGTGGCGTAGCAGGAGTCGTCCCGGTCTGACCCCGGCAAGGCGAGCCGCGGCGAGGTAGTCGGCGTTGCTGATGCTCGCTGCCAGCGTCCGGGTCAGTCGCGCGAACGCCGGCATGAACGCGACACCGATCGCCAGGGTGGCGCCGCGAGCCCCGACTCCGAACACCACAGCAAGGCTCAGGGCGATCAGCACCGGCGGGAAGGCGACACCGATGTTCACGGCGGCGCTGATGAGGCGGCCGGCCCGGCGCCCGAGCACCGTGGGCAACGCACCGAGCAGCAGTCCGCCCACGACGCCGATCGTCGTGGCTGTCAAGGCGAGAAGCAGCGAGAGTCTGGTCGCAACCAGGACACGGGCCGCGACATCCCGCCCGAGACTGTCAGTACCCAGCAGGTGCTCAGCTGACGGAGGCTGGTTGAGGTTGGCCGTGTCGAGCAGCTCGGCTTGGTGCCCGAGCAGCAGCGGCGCCACGAACGCGACCCCGATGAGCACGGTGAGCATCACGGCCGAGGCCACCCCGAGCGGGCCCCGCCACGCTGCGGTCCGCGTTGTCGTCATCGCTCAGCCCTCCTTGATGGTCGAACGCGGGTCGAGCACCGCCAGCAGCACGTCGACCAGAAGGTTGATGAGCAGGACCCCGGTGCCGAGAACGACCACGATGCCCTGCACCAGCGGGTAGTCCTTCTGGCTGATCGAGTCGACGAACGTCATCCCGAGCCCCGGCCAGGCGAAGACGTTCTCCACCAGGACGGTCCCCGCGACGAGCGAGCCGACCAGCAGCCCGCCGATGGTCAGCGACGCCGTCAGCAGGTTCGGTAACGCATGCCGGACGTAGAGCCGATGCGTGGGCAGACGTTTGGACCGCGCCGTACGCATGTAGTCCATGGCCAGCACGCGCAACGTCTCCACCCGCACGATCCGGGCCAGTGCCGCGGTCGGCCCCACGGCCAGGGCCACCACAGGGAACACGTAGGAGCTCGGGCCGGCCTGTCCGGCGACGGGCACGAGTGCCAGGACGACACCGAACAGCGCTACGCAGCCGACCGCGACCAAGAACTCCGGTATCGCCACGAGGATGCCGGTCACCGTGGTGAAAGCCAGCTCCGTGTTCTTGGCGCGACCATCCCGCGTGATGCCAGCCATGACGATTCCCAGCGGCGTGCTGACCGTCATGATGACTACGAAGGCGAGACCAGCCAACGCCAAGGTGTTCGGAAGGCGTTCGCTGATCACCTCTGAGACCGGGATGCTGCTGGACATCGACGTGCCGAAGTCACCCGTGACGGCAGAACTGAGGTAGTGCCACAGCTGTTGGGGCAACGGCTGGTCCAGTCCGAGGCTGTGGCGACGGCTTCGGACCAGTTCAGCTGGCGCGGTGAATCCCAACGAGGCCCGAACAGGGTCTCCCGGTATGAGGTGAATCATCGCGAACGTGCCCAGCAGCAGCGCGAAGATCGAGCCCAGCAGGCGTAGGCCGCGACGCAGGATGAACTGGGCCCACGCGCTGCGCCTCACCCCGCACCCTGCCAGGACACAGGCCGGGGACGACTCACTGCTTGACCATCCGGATGGATGAGACATCGATCCCCGCGGACTCCGGTTTGAACTGGACGCCCTTGCCGAAGTAGGAGATGCGGTCGTTGACCAGGGGCGCGATGTCGCCGCTTGTGATGAGGGCCCGCTCCGCTGCAGACCACAGGGCGCAGGCTTCAGAGCCGGTCAGGGCGGAGGCGCGCTGGACGTTGCTGTTGTAGTCAGCGTTGGAGATGTGGGCGAAGTTGGTGCCGTTCGGGGACGCAGGCCCGGACAGGAACGGCACGAGCTGGCTCGGCAGGGACACGGTCAGGGGAACGAACGCGGCATCCCAGGATCCGGTCGCGAACAGCGTCTGCTGCAGTGCGGTGTCCGGCTGGGTCTGGATGTGGACCTCGACGCCGAGCTGCTTCCAGATGTCGGCCAGCAGGGTGGTGCCGGCCGTCCCTGCATCGCCGAACTTGGCCGGCAGCAGGAACTGGAACGTCAACCGGACCCCGTCCTTGCTCCGGACCCCGTCGGCACCCTTGACCCAGCCGCCGGCGTCAAGTGCCTGGTTGGCCGCAGCGACGCTCATCTTGGGCAGCGCCCCACTGACCGTGTCGGTGTCGCAGACCCGGGGCGTCTGGGTGATGAGCCCTCGCGAAGGAAGGCCCAAGCCGGCCGTCATGACCTTGCCGACGTCGCTGCTTGCCGCGGCGCCGATCAGGGCGCGCCGGACGGTCTCGTCCGCGCCAGGGCGAGAAGCAGTCTCGTTGAACCACAGCAGGCCTCGCGGAGTGGCCTGGTCGACCTGCCACAGGTGGTGGTTCTGCAGGCGAGCCAGGTCCGGGCCGGTCGCGCTGATGAGGTTCAACCCACCGGTCAGGAGCAGGTTCGTCGCCGTCGTCGCGTTCGACACGATCCGGACGTTGACGCTCTTGGGCACGCCGGTCGCGTTGCGGCGCGTGCCCTCCGGGCCCCAGTTGTACCCGTCGCGTCGCGTGTAGAGGTAGTGGTCGTTGGCGACGGCATCTCCGAGGACGAACGGGCCGGTTCCCGCGGTCCGGTGCGCCAAGCTCGCACGGTCCTTCAGCCCCGAGCGGCACACGATCAGGATGTCGGCGGCCGACTCGAGCAGGAAGGGCGTGGGCGCGGCCGCGACGAGCTTGACGGTGCGGGTGCCGTCCTCGGCGGACACCTTGAGGCCTGCCGGGGCGGAGACACCCAGCAGGGGCGACTGGTTTGCCGGGTTGACGATGAACTTGAAGTTGTCAGCGACATCGGTTGCCGTCAGCGGGGAGCCGTCCGAGCAGGTGATACCCGGCCTCAGAACGAACGTCGCGGTCTTGCCGTCCGTCTCCCACGTCAGTGCCAGCTGCGCTTGCAGGTGGCCGCTGGGGTCGGTGTGCAGGAGGGTGTCATAGGCGAGCTCGTCGACCTGGCGGGTGACCGACAGTGCGGTCAACGACGGGTCAAGGTTGCCGGGGTCCTGGGTGACGGCATAGTTGAGGGTGCCGTCCACGAGAGGTTCGGCGGCCGTGGTCGTCGTGTTCCCGGTCGGCCCTCCGCAGGCAGCCGTGAACAGTCCGAGCACC
>NZ_JBNDHY010000197.1:0-7073 GCF_056755315.1 Monashia sp. HAY1-2A | reverse complement strand
CCCCCCCCCCCCCCCCCCCCCCCCCCCCCCCCCCCCCCCCCTCCCCAAAAAAAAGACCCGCCCCCCCAGATTATTACGTGTCTGGGGGGTGGGGAGGGGGGGGGAAGAGACAGCCCTACGGGCGCGCGCCCGGCCGCGGCCGGTCGACCGAGGGCCGGGAACGGCGAGAGGCGCCACTCGTGTGAGTGGCGCCTCTGCTCAGGGCGACCCCGACCGGGCTCGAACCGGCGACCTCCGCCGTGACAGGGCGGCGCGCTAACCAACTGCGCTACGGGGCCTTGCGTGATGAAGTTGTGGTCGTGCGTATCCCCAACGGGATTCGAACCCGTGCTGCCGCCGTGAAAGGGCGGAGTCCTAGGCCGCTAGACGATGGGGACTGACCCGAACCATCCGCTTGGGACGTCGAGAACTATAGGGGAGTTCTGCGCACCCTCCAAATCGTCTCCCGGGCGCCGGCCGGCGGCTCGTGCCGCCGGCTCGCGTCACTTCTTGGCCCACGCCAGGACGTCCTCGACCGGCCACGTCGTGACGATGCGCTCGGCCGGGATCCCGAGCCGTTCGGCGCGCTCGCAGCCCAGCGACTTCATGTCCAGCTGGCCCGGCGCGTGGGCGTCGGAGTCGATGGTGAAGAGGCACCCGAGGTCGCGCGCGAGCTCGATGAGCTCGTCCGGGGGGTCGCACCGCTCGGGCCGCGAGTTGATCTCGACCGCGACGTCGTTCTCGAGGCAGGCGCGGAAGACCTTCTCGGCGTCGAACGTCGACGGCGGCCGCGTGCCCCGGCCACCCGTGACGAGCCGTCCGGTGCAGTGGGCCAGGACGTTGGTGTGCCGGTTGCGCACCGCCGTCACCATCCGCGGAGTCATCTCGAAGGAGGGTTGGCGCAGCTTCGAGTGGATCGAGGCGGTGACGACGTCGAGCTGGTCGAGCATGTCGTCGTCCTGGTCGAGGGAGCCGTCGAGGTGGATGTCGACCTCGATGCCCTTGAGGAGCCTGAAACCGTCGCCGAGGCTGCGGTTGATGGCCTCGACCCGGTCGAGCTGGGCCGCGAGCCGCTCGCGAGAGAGGCCGTTGGCGACGGTGAGCCGCGGCGAGTGGTCGGTCAGCGCCAGCCACTCCTGGCCGAGCTCGACCGCCGCGAGCACCATCTCCTCGATGGGGCTGCCGCCGTCGCTCCAGTTCGAGTGGGCGTGCAGGTCGCCCCGCAGCGCGGCATAGAGGTCGTCGCCGTCACGGGTCAGCGTCGCGCCGTGCTTCTCCTCAGCCGAGGCGAGGTAGGTAGGGACCACACCACGCACCGCCTGGCCGATGATCGCCGCGCTCGAGTCGCCGATTCCCTTGATCTGCTTGAGCGTTCCGGCCTCGACGCGTTCACGCAGCTCGTCCTCGGAGATGAGGGTGATGGCCTCGATGGCGCGCCGGAACGCGTCGACACGGTAGCTGCTCTCGCGACCGCGCTCGAGCAGGAAGCAGATGCGACGCAGCGCGTCGAGCGGGCTCATCGGTGCCGTCGGCGGGCTCGGCTGGTGCATTCGGCCAGCCTAGCCGCGCGTGTGGGACGCGCCCGGGTCCGCGCGGGAGGGTTCGCGGCCCCGGGCGCGTCCGTCCCGCGTTCGACCCCCGTCGGAACGCAGGACCCCCGAGAGTGGTCAGTGCTGCAGCGTCGGCAGCGTACCGCCGTCGGGCAGCTTTCCCGGAACGGAGGCCGTCGTGGCGACGACCCGGACGATGTCGCCGTAGCGCTGGACGAGGGCGCCGGGCCTCGAGCCCTCGTCCGCGGACACGACGACGCGGTCCCCACGGGCGTCGATGCCGATGCCGTGGACGACGATGCCCTGCGCCCTGAGGACGGGCGAGTCCTGGCGCACCCGCTCGGCGACGCTGACCTTCTCCGCCCAGGTGTGCGAGGCCTCGACGAAGCGCACCGAGCCGCTCGGCATCGCACTGCTGACGAAGGACTCGAGCGCCGCGTCGCGGCGCGTGACGGCGACGACGACCGTGGTGCCGGCCGGGTCCTCGGCGTAGGCGCCGGAGAAGGCGTCCGGCCAGCGGGTCGTCACGGTCGTGGAGGCGGCGTCGAACGCCCGGGTGGCCGGGGTGCTCAGCGTGCCGAAGAACGCCGACACGTCGCGGGCCGGTGGCATCGGGCTGCCCTTGGCAGTCGGGCCGCCCGGTGGCACGGAGCCCGGCGTCGGGGAGCCCGTCGCACCCGGCGCCAAACCCCGTGCGCCCGAGTCGGCGCCCGTGTCGCTCAACTGCTCCGGAGCGCCCGCGGCAGACCCCGCCTGGGTGGTCGTGGACGGGCGGCTGCCGGACAGGGCCCAGCCACCGCCGACCACCCCGACGAGCACGACCGCGGCCGCGGTGCCGAGGACGGCGTTGCGGCGCCGGGCGGTCCGGGCCCGGCCACGCAGGAGCGCGCGCTGGGCGAAGAGGTCGTCGCGCGGGGGTTCGAGGTCGTTCGTCATGGCGAGGGCCTTTCGCAGCTCGAGCTCGCCGGGTTCCGGCGTCGAGGCCGGGTCCGGGTCTGCGGCGGGGCCGGGTCGGCGCATCGGGTCCTCGCTCATGTCACGGCTCCTGCCCCCGACAGCGGTGGTTCGGCGAGCCGCTCACGCAGGGCCGCGAGGGCCCGGGAGATCTGGCTCTTGATGGTGCCCTCGGCCACGCCCGTGCACTCGGCGATCTGGGGCACGGTGAGGTCCTCCCAGAACCGCAGCACGAGGACGGCGCGCTGCTTCTCCGGCAGCCCGTGGAGCAGGTCGGTCAGCGTCATCGCGAGCTCAAGGTCGTGGTCGCCGGCGGACGGGTGCGACGGCAGCGGCTCGGGAGCCTCGTCGGTGAGCACCTCGCGGCGACGCCTGCGCTGGTCGTTGAGGTAGAGGTTCATCATGGTGCGCCTCGTGTAGGCGGTCTGGGCCCCGTCGGCGATCCGCGGCCAGGCCACGTACACGCGCGCCAGGGCCTCCTGGACGAGCTCGTCGCCGTCGGCCCAGTTGCCGCAGAGCAGGTAGGCGCGCCGGCGCAGCATCGTCTGCCGCTCCTCGACAAAGGTGCGGAACGCCGCCTCGTCCCTCCGTCTCATGTGCTCCCGCCTGGGTCGTCCGTCAGGTCGCTCGTCAGGGTTTCACGGTGTCGTACACCCCATGGACACGCGAGCCCGGCGAAGCGTTGCACGTCGTCGCGACGACGTGGGCCGACGGCGCACCCGGTCGGGTCACGACACCCGGCGCAGGTGCGCCAGGGCGAACATGAGAGCCGCCACGGTCTCGCCGTCGGTGATGCCGCCGTCACGGACGAGGTCGAGCACCTCGGCCACCGGGACCCGGCGCACCCCGTGGATGCCCTCCTCGGCGCGCGTCCGAACACCGGACGACCCGGCGAACCCCGGCGCCGGCCCGAGGCCGGTTGCCAGGAACACCAGCTCGGGAGCCCGGCACACACCGTTGAGCGCGTTCATGATGCCGACGGGGCGCCACTCGCGGGCGGCGAGGCCGGTCTCCTCGGCCAGCTCCCGGCGGGCGGCCGCAAGGGGGTCCTCGCCGTCGGTGCCGCCCGCCGGGACCTCGACGGACCGCCCGACGGTGTGCCGGTCCACCGTGATGAGCACGATCTCGTCGGCGTCGGTCAGGGCGACGACGAAGACCGCCGGGCTCCGCACCTCCACGACGCCGAACACGCCGTCGCCACCGTCCGGGCGCACGACCGCGTCCTCGTGGACCCGGATCCACGCGTTCTCGTAGACGACGCGGGTGCGTCGCACCGGCCAGGTCACGCGGCACCCTCGAGGTGCAGCAGCGTCTGCTTGGCGGGCAGTCCGCCGAGGTAGCCGCCGAGGGCGCCGTCGGACCGGACGACGCGATGGCACGGGACGACGATCGGCAGCGGGTTGGTCGCGCAGGCCGACCCGACGGCGCGGACCGCCTTCGGGCTGCCCGCGGCGGAGGCGACCTGCGCGTAGCTCTCCGTGGACCCGTACGGGATCGCGCCCAGGTGGCGCAGCACCTCGAGCCGAAAGCCGTGCGCGAGACGGAGGTCGACCGGCAGGTCGAAGCTGCGTCGGTTCCCGGCGAAGTACTCGTCGAGCTGGCGGGCGGCGTCGTCGAACCGCTTGGCGTCCTTGAGGATCCGCGACCCGACGCGGGTTCCGAGGGTCTCGAGGACCCGGTCGTGGTCCTCGAGGGCGTAGGCGACGCGGACCAGGCCCGCCTCCGTCGCTGCCAGCAGCAACGGGCCGAGGGGCGACTCGACGATGCGGTAGGTGGCGTCGAGGACCGAGGCCGCCGCCGCCCGCTCGACGAGGGCCGCATGGAGCGCGTCGAGCCGGGCCGCGTCGTCACCGGCGGGACGGGTCAGGCGGGCGAGGGTGTGGTCGGGCTCGGTTCCGGGCGTCGGCGAGGTCCGGGCATCCGGAGCTGTCGGGGTCGTCGGGGTCGCCGGGGTCGGCGGGGTCGTCGGGGTCGTCGGGGGCATGGGTCTCACCTCTCCGTGAGGGCGTAGGTCGTGCGCAGCCGGGCGATGCCGTCCGCGGAGGCGCGCCGTGCGGCCGCCGGCGTGCCGCCGACGATGCGCGCGACCTCGGCGTGGGGCAGGCCGGCGACGTGGTGGTAGGCGACGCAGCGTCGTTGCTTGTCCGGCAGCGCCGCCAGCGCAGCCCACAGGCAGTCGTCGGGGAGCGCGGCGTCGGGCTCGTCGCCGCGGGGGGCCGTCGACTCCGGAACCACGGCCACCGGCAGCGCTCGCCGCGCGCCGGCACGGGCGACGTCGAGGGCCTTGCGATGGGCGATGGTGACGAGCCAGGCCCGGACGTTCGCGTCGTCGGGCAGGTCGGGCCAGGCCCGCAGGGCCGCGAGGAACGTCTCGGACCACGCGTCGTCGGCCTCGGCCGGGCCGAGGACGGCACGGCACACGCGCAGCACGACGGCCCCGTGGTCGGTCACGGCCTGCTCGAACGGTCGCTTCATGCCCTGTAGACGCTCCGGCCCGTGGGTGTGTGAGGTCCCCATTCTGACGGGTTGGGCGGAGGCCCACCTGACCGACGAGGGGGGTCGACGAGGGAGCGCCGAGGACGGCGAGCGGTGAACGAGGACGGGTGGGGGCGTGGGACGGCGCCCTCAGAAGAGGCGGCCCGCGTCGTCGGCGGTCGGCTCCTCGAGCGCGAGGAGGAACCGCTTGCGCGCCAGCCCGCCGGCGTAGCCGACGAGGGAGCCGTCGGCGCCGATGACGCGATGGCACGGCACGACGACGGCGATCGGGTTGCGGCCGTTGGCCGTGCCGACCGCCTGGGCGAGGTTGCGGTCCCCGAGGGCTCGTGCGAGGTCCCCGTAGGAGCGGGTCTGGCCGTAGGGGATCTCGCGCAGCAGCGCCCACACGCGCTGGTGGAAGGCGTCGCCGCGCGGCGCCAGGGGCAGGTCGAACTCGGTCAGCGCCCCGGTGAAGTAGGCGGCGAGCTGGACGGCGGCCGCGGCGAAGGGCTCGTCGGCCGGGTCCGCCGGCTCACCGAGGACGTCCTCGCCGGGGCGGTACTTCGCGGCGTCCATGAGCAGGTGCGTCACGGCGCCGTCCTCGGCGACGACGGTGAGGTCGCCGATGGGCGAGGGGACGACGACGTGCGAGGCGGTCACCGCGTCGCGCCCCCCGAGGGCTTGCCGGTCTCGTGCGCGGCGAGGATGTCCTCGTGGGTCGGGACGGGGAACTCGGCCGGGTAGTCGCCGTACGCGCGCGGGTCCTCGCGGGGCTCGAGGTGGCAGGTCAGCGCGATGTCGCCGAAGTCGCGGTGGACCGTCGCCTCGACCTCCTCGACGAGGTCGTGGCCCTGCCGAACCGTCCAGGCACCGGGGACGAGCACGTGCACCTCGGCGAACCGGTGGTGGCCGGACTCGCGGGTGCGCAACGCGTGGAAGTGGACCTCGCGGGTGACGAAACGCGACAGGATCCCGGCGATCGCGGCGTTGTCCTCCTTCGACATCGCGATGTCCATGAGCCCTTCGGTGGACTCGCGGATCAGCTTCCAGCCGGTCCACACGATGTTGAGACCGACGAGGAAGGCGACGACCGGGTCGAGCCGCTCGATGCCGGTGAGGGCGACGACGAGGACGCCGACGATGACTCCCGCCGAGGTCCACACGTCGGTCATGAGGTGCTTGCCGTCGGCCGTGAGCGTGAGCGAGCGGTAGCGCCGCCCGGCACGCAGCAGGACGAACGCGACGGCACCGTTGACGACGGAGGCCACGACGGAGACGGCGAGGCCGATGCCGACGTTCTCGATCGGCTGCGGGTGCATGAAGCGGTCGACGGCCGACCACATGATGAGCATCGCGGCGACGAAGATCATGACGCCTTCGATGGCCGCCGAGAAGTACTCGGCCTTGGTGTGCCCGAAGTGGTGGTTCTTGTCGGCCGGCATGGCGGCGACCTTGAGGGCGATGAGCACCGCGACCGCGGCGACGAGGTTGACGACCGACTCGGCGGCGTCGGACAGCAGACCCACCGACCCGGTCAGCCGCCACGCGAGGACCTTGAGCGTGATGGTGACGACCGCTGCCGCGATGGACAGGTACGCGAACCGGCTCAGGTCCCGGGTCTGGAGCCCCCGGCTGGTGTCGCTCGAGGCGGTGGACGCCGAGGGGAGGCTCTCGGGGCGGTCGGGGTCAGCGCTGCTCACGGCTCCAGTGTCGCAAAGCCCACCGACGTCGCGTCCGTCCTGCCGGGGCCCGGACGCGTCGGTGGTGATGGAGAGGGTGATCGGGGTAGGTGTCTGGTGACCGATCGGAGAAAGGAGCCCTCATGGGTACCGAGGACAAGGCACGCAACACCGGCGAGGACCTGAAGGGCAAGGCCAAGGAAGCCGCCGGGAAGGTCACCGACAACGAGCGGCTCGAGGCGGAGGGCGAAAGGGACCAGGCCAAGGCCGACCTCAAGCAGCGGGGCGAGCAGCTGAAGGACGCCGGCGAGGACGTCAAGGACGCCGTCACCGGCGAGCACTGACCCACGGTCCGCCCGACGTCGGGGGCCGGTCCCACCGGGACCTGTCTCTTATACACATCTCCGAGCCCACGAGACGCGTAGTAATGTGGGGG
>NZ_JBNDHY010000196.1:0-7225 GCF_056755315.1 Monashia sp. HAY1-2A | reverse complement strand
CTCGTGGACCTCGTCGCCGGCATCGCCGCGCTCGAGCCTCGGCCCCGCATCGCCATGACGACCAACGGCGTCGGCCTGGAGAAGGTCGCCTCCGCCCTTCGCGACGCGGGGCTCGACCGCGTCAACGTCAGTCTCGACACCATCGACGCCGAGACCTTCACGCGGCTGACGCGCCGGGACCGGCTCGCCGACGTCGAGGCCGGGCTCCGGGCGGCGGCCGAGGCCGGGCTGACGCCGGTCAAGGTCAACGCCGTCGCGATGCGCGGTCTCAACGACGACGCGGTCGCCGACGTGCTGGCGTGGTGCCTCGAGCGCGGTTACGAGCTGCGCTTCATCGAGCAGATGCCCCTCGACGCCCAGCACGCGTGGGACCGGCGCGACATGGTCACGGCCGACGAGATCCGGGCCCGGCTCTCGCAGCGGTGGACCCTGACACCCCTGCCGGCCGCGGACCGGGGCAGTGCCCCCGCCGAGCGGTTCCTCGTCGACGGCGGTCCCCAGACGGTCGGCATCATCGCCAGCGTGTCGGCCCCCTTCTGCGCGGCCTGCGACCGCACCCGACTCACCGCCGACGGACAGGTGCGCAACTGCCTGTTCTCCACCACCGAGACCGACCTGCGCGGGCCGATGCGCGACGGCGCCTCCGACGACGAGCTGCTCGCTCTGATGCGCGGTGAGATGTGGCGCAAGCGGCGCGGGCACGGCATCGGCGACCCCGACTTCGTGCAGCCGGACCGGCCCATGTCCGCCATCGGCGGCTGAGCCGGCCGAGCACCGTCGCGGCCGACCGGTCAGCCGTCGGCGTCGGTCAGCGCCTCCACGGGGACGACCTCGATGAGGAACCCCCGGAGCGCGACGAAGTCGGCGAGGGACGTCCGGTGCTCGTCGCACGCGAGCCAGACCTTGCGGCGGTCGGCGGCGTGCAGCTTCGGGTTGTTCCAGACGACCGCGTGACGGGCCGTCGCTCGGCAGCCCTTCGCGCTGCAGACGCGCTCGGGTGCCTCGACCGGGTCGAGGGAGGGAAGGACGCTCACCGGTGGGTCACTGCTCGAGGCGGTGGGTGTCGTCGGGTCGCGGCGTCACGGCCTGGATGGAGCCGACCTCCCGCGGTCGCACCGCGTTCGCGATGACGACGGCGAAGTAGGGGATGACGACCGCGCCGGCGACGGCGGCCCAGCGCACCCAGCCGGACGTGACGAAGACGAGCCCGAAGCACGCGACGCGGATCCCCATCATGATGAGGTAGCGCTTCATCCGCGCGCTCTGGTCGTCGGTCGTCGACGTCGCCGCCGAGGTGACGGTGTGGACCACCGGTCGGTCGTTGTGTCGTGCCACCTCTCCACCTTAGGTCGCCGTCGCCCCGCGACCTACGGTGCTGTCTACCCTTGGGTAGTCCGTTAGGTTTCGGGGCAGCACCAGACAGCACTGATGGGGCTCCGGACCGCCGAGGCGGGCCGGACCGTGAGCACGACGACCCGGCCTGGCCGGACGGACGGAGGAACGACCAGTGGCATCGACCGCATCGCCCGGCGCACCCGCGGGGACGCAGCGCAACGTGCTCGTGACCGGAGGAAACCGCGGCATCGGCCTGGCCATCGCCCGGTCCTTCGCGGACGCCGGCGACAACGTCGTCATCACCTACCGCTCGGGGGAGCCGCCGGACGGGCTGCGCGGCGTCGTCTGCGAGGTCACCGACACGGCGTCCGTCGACCAGGCGTTCACGCAGGCCGAGGAGCTGCTCGGTGGCCCGGTCGAGGTGCTCGTGGCCAACGCCGGGATCACCCGCGACACGCTGCTGATGCGGATGAGCGACGAGGAGTTCGACGCGGTCATCGACACCAACCTCGCCGGTGCGTTCCGTTGCGCGCGCCGGGCCGCCACCGGCATGATCCGCAAGCGCAAGGGGCGGATCGTCCTCATCAGCAGCGTCGTCGGCCTCTACGGCTCGCCCGGCCAGACCAACTATGCCGCGTCGAAGTCCGGGCTCGTCGGCCTGGCCCGGTCGATCACCCGCGAGCTCGGTGGGCGCGGCATCACGGCCAACGTCGTCGCCCCGGGCTTCATCGAGACCGAGATGACCGCGGGGCTTCCCGAGGACCAGAAGAAGGCCTACCTGTCCGGGATCCCCGCCGGCCGCTTCGCCACGCCGGAGGAGGTCGCCTCCGTCGTCCGGTTCGTCGCGAGCGAAGAGGCGGGCTACATCACCGGCGCCGTCATCCCCGTCGACGGCGGCCTCGGCATGGGGCACTGACCCAGCGGTGCTGGCCGGCGCTGACCGGCGCTGACCGGCGCTGACCGGCGCTGACCGGCTCCGACGCTCCGACACGCTGCAGGCGCGTCGACCGCATCTCCTCCCCGAACCCACAGAAAGTCGCAGGCATGGGAATCCTCGAAGGCAAGAAGCTGCTCGTCACCGGTGTCCTCATGGACAGCTCGATCGCGTTCCACGTCGCCAAGATCGCTCAGGAGGAAGGGGCGCAGGTCGTGCTCACCTCGTTCGGGCGGACGATGAAGATCACCCAGACGATCGCGCGTCGCCTGCCCGAGACGCCTGCGGTCATCGAGCTCGACGTCGCCGAGCAGGAACACCTCGACACCCTCGCCGACCGCCTGGCCGAGCACGTCGACGGCCTCGACGGCGTCCTGCACTCGATCGGGTTCGCCCCGCAGGGCGCGTTCAACTTCATCGAGGGGACGTGGGAGGACGTGTCGACGGCCCTGCACATCTCGGCGTACAGCCTCAAGTCCCTCGCGGTCGCGGCCCTGCCGCTCATGAAGGAGGGCGGCAGCGTCGTCGGGCTCACCTTCGATGCGAAGTTCGCCTGGCCGGTGTACGACTGGATGGGGGTGGCGAAGGCAGCGTTCGAGTCGACGAACCGCTACCTGGCCCGCGACCTCGGCCCGAGGAACGTGCGGTGCAACCTCGTCGCCGCGGGCCCGATCCGCACCACCGCCGCCAAGTCGATCCCCGGCTTCGAGCAGTTCGAGCAGGTCTGGGACGAGCGCGCCCCGCTCGGCTGGGACGTCAACGACGCCGTCCCCGCGGCCAAGGCGTGCGCGGCGCTGTTGTCCGACTGGTTCCCGGCGACGACCGGCGAGATCGTCCACGTCGACGGCGGCGTGCACGCCATGGGCCAGTGACCTGACCGGCGCCGCGCGAGCGCCCTAGCCCGTCGCTAGAGTCCTGCCCATGCCTGACGCCGCGACCGACGCCACCACCCTCGGCGCGACCGACGCCACCACCGACGCCACCACCGAGGCCACCACCGACGCCGCCACCGCGACCGAGGCCGTCCGGGTCGACGAGGTGCGCGTCCTCGACGGTCCGAACCTCTACTTCGCTCGGCCCGCCATCAAGGTCAGCCTGCACCTGCCCGGCTACCTCGACCTGCGGCGGACCGAGGCCGAGGCCCTCGCGGCGCGCCTCGGGCTGCGCTCGGCGCGGCCGGGCAAGCGCGGCACGGCGCTGCGCCAGCGCTTCGTCATGCGGGTCATCCGCACCGTGACCCGCCGCCTCGGGACCGAGATCGGCGTCGGCCGGCTCGGCGTCCGGGTTCGCGCCGGAGGGGCCGTCGAGGACGCGGTGCTCGCCTTCCCGTGGGTCCACCGCACCCGCGGACAGGTGGCGGGCGAGCAGGTCGCCGTGGTCCTCGGACAGCTCCTCGCGCCGACGTGCCGGGCCGAGGACGCCATCGGCGCGGCGGCCGAGAGGATCCTCGCCGCGCCGGACGGCCCCGGCCCCAGCGTCATCACACCCACCGTGCCGGTCGCGTCCGTCACCGGCACGAACGGCAAGACGACGACGACCCGGCTCATGGCGCACATGTGCATGGCCGCCGGGCTGACGACGGCCTGGAGCTCGACCGACGGGATCGTCGTCATGGGGGAGACCACGGAGGCCGGTGACTTCTCGGGCCCGGCCGGCGCCCGCGGCGTCCTCGAGACCCCGGGCCTCCAGGTGGGCATCCTCGAGACGGCCCGCGGCGGCATGCTGCTGCGTGGCATGGGCGTCACGGCCAACGATGTCAGCGTCGTCACCAACGTCAGCGCCGACCACCTCGGGCTGCAGGGCATCGACACCCTCGACCAGCTCGCCGAGGTCAAGGCCATCGTCACCACGGTCACGCGGCCGGAGGGCTGGTGCGTCCTCAACGGCGACGACCCACGCGTGTGGGCGATGCGCCGCCGCAGCCGGGCGAAGCCGTGGGCGTTCAGCCTCGACCCCGACTCGCCCGCCCTCTGGGAGGCGGTCAACGCCGGCGGTCGGGGGATCACGGTGCTCGAGGGCGAGATCGTCGTCCTGTCGGCCAACGGCGACCCCGACCGGCTCGTCAAGGTCACCGACGTGCCGATGACCCTGAGCGGCCTGTCGCGCAACAACATCGCGAACGCCCTGGCGGGTGCGGCCGCGGCCCTCGGGCTCGGCGTCCCGCGCTCCGCGGTCGTGGAAGGGCTGCGCACCTTCGCGCCCGACCCCGAGCACAACTGGGGACGCCTCAACACCTACACGCTGCCGCTCGGGCGTGGCGGTCGAGCCACGGTCATCATGGACATGGCCCACAACGAGGCGGGTCTCGAGGCGCTCCTCGAGGTGGCGCACGGCCTGGCGGCCCCCGGCGGGGCGGTCCGCGTCGGGCTCGGCTGCGCGGGTGACCGCACCGACGAGGCGATCGAGGCCATGGGCGAGATCGCCGGGCGGGGCGCCGACGACGTCGTCCTCAAGATCGCGAGGCGCTACCTGCGCGGCAGGGAGCCGGAGAACCTCCTGGGGCTCTTCCGGGACGGCCTGGCGCGCGTCGGCGTCCTCGACGTCCCCGCCCACGACACCGAGCTGTCCGCCCTCGAGCAGCTCGTCGCGCATGCCCACGACGGCGACGTCGTGGCCCTCATGTGCCACGCCGAGCGCGCGGAGGTCGACCGCTGGCTGCGGGACAACGGCGGAACCGTCGACGACGCCCGGGTGATCCGACGCAAGGTCGTGGCTGCCCGGGGCGAGCACGAGCTCGAGGCGGAGATCGCCGCCCTGTGGGAGACCGCGGACCCGGAGGGGCGCATCTCAGCGGCCCGGCGACTCCTCGACGAGCACCCCGGCGACGCGCGGCTCGAGTTCGAGCTGGCCGGCGCGATGGACTCGGCGGGCGACGAGCACGGGGCGATCCCGCTCTACGAGAAGGCGATCCGTGGCGGACTGCCCGAGCCGCACCGGCACCGGGCGCAGCTGCAGCTCGCGTCGAGTCTGCGCGTCGTCGGTCGGCCCGAGGAGGCCGACGCGGTCCTCGAGGACGTGCTCGAGACCCGGCCCCACAGCACGGCGGCACTGCTGTTCCGCGCGCTCGTGCGCACCGACCTAGGCCGTGAGCGTGAGGCAGTCGCGGACCTGGTGCGCGCGACCCTGGACGCCACGACCGACCCCGAGGCCCAGTCCTACCGCCGGGCCCTGCGGGCCTACGCCGACGACCTCGACCCGGCCGACGGCTGACCCAGGCGCCCTCGGGCAGGGCCGTCCCCGGACGCCGTCCGGAACCGCGCCGTGGCGCACTTCCGGGCGTCGGGAGGGGCCGGATCGCGGCCGGAACCGCGCCGTGGCGCACTTCTCGTCGCCGAACGGGGCCGGATGCCGGCCGGAACCGCGCCGTGGCGCGCTTCCGGGCCGCAGGGCGTCCGTCAGACGGCGGTGTCGTCGGCCTGACCGGGGTCCGCCTCGCCCGGCGCGTCACCCGGGAGCCCGACGAGCGCCTCCTCCTCGGCCTCGGTGCCCTCGGCCTCCGCGGTCTCGGTGAGCGTGCTCGGGTCGAGGTCGGGGTCGCTCGTGGCCGCCCCGGGGGTTCCGAGGCGCGCGCCGGCCTGCGCCGACTTCGTCCGCTCCTCGAGCTCGGCGACGACGCGGGCGTGGTTGTCGACGCACATGACGACGACGTCACCGGGGTTGGTGCGCGCCAGCACGTGCCGCGTCGCCTCGAGCTCGTCGAGGACGATCTCGACCTGCCGGCAGCGGGCCCCGTCGGCCATCGCCTTGTGCGCACCCTCGGCGACGAGCTGCGCCGACTCGCCGGGGCGGCGCCCACGCAGGCGGGCGTCCTCGCGGACGACGACGACGTCGAAGTGGTGCGCGGCGACCTCGCCGAGCTCGCGGATGTCGTCGTCTCGACGGTCGCCGGCGGCTCCGATCATGCCGATGCGTGAGACCCGGGCCAGGTCGGCCTGCCCGCGCTTCTGCTCGGCGTAGCGGTCGACGAAGGTCCCGAGCTCCTTCATGCCGGCCGCGTTGTGGCAGTAGTCGACGAAGACGTCGGCGTTGCCCACGTGGACGAGGTTGAGGCGCCCGGGGGACAGGTAGTAGGTGGTGGCGAAGGTGCGCAGACCCTGCCGGATGTCGTGCAGGGGCGCCCCCGCGGCGAAGGCCGCCCCGGCCGCGGCCAGCGCGTTGGCGACGTTGAACCGCGCCGCACCGCCGAAGGTCGAGGGAAGCAGGTGCGTCCAGGCCAGCTGCATGCTGCGGCGCCCGTGCTTGATGACGATCATCTCCCCGCGGTCGCTCGGCTCGAGCACGACGGCGCGCCCGCCCCGACGGCAGTGGTCGTCGACGAGCTCACGCACCTCGGTGCCGGGTTCGGACATCGTGAACCAGACGATGCCGCCCGAGCACCGGCGTCGCATGTTGCGCACGTGCGGGTCGTCGGCGTTGAGCACGGCGAAGCCGTCGCGGGGCACCGCCTCGACGATGACGGCCTTGACGTCGGCGAGCTGGCGCAGGGTGTCGATCCCCTTCATCCCCAGGTGGTCCGGCGCGATGTTGGTGACGACCGCGATGTCGTTGCGGTCGTACCCGAGGCCCTCGCGCAGGATGCCGCCCCGCGCGACCTCCATGACGGCGAAGTCGACGCGTGGGTTCTGCAGCACCATCCGCGCCGACCGGGGGCCCGACGCGTCGGCCTTGATGACGAGCCGCTCGTCGATGACGACGCCGTCGGTCGAGGTCATGCCGACCTTGCGGCCGAGACCCTTGAAGATGTGGGCGATCATCCGTGACGTCGTCGTCTTGCCGTTGGTGCCGGTGACCGCGACGATCGGCACGCGCGAGGGAGTCCCCGGCGGGAAGAGCAGGTCGACGACCGGCTTGGCGATGAACTGCGGCTCGCCGACCGTGGGGTGCGTGTGCATCCGGAAGCCGGGCGCGGCGTTGACCTCGCAGATGGCACCTCCCGTCTCACGGACGGGATAGGTG
>NZ_JBNDHY010000195.1:0-7338 GCF_056755315.1 Monashia sp. HAY1-2A | reverse complement strand
CCCCCCCCAGACTACTACGCGTCTCGTGGGCTCGGAGATGTGTATAAGAGACAGAGGTCGGTCTCGCCGGCGCCTTCGGCATCGGCGCCACCGTCGGGACCGTCTCGTGGTCCTTCCGGCGGGTCCTCGCGCTGGAGCCGGCGATGATGACGGTGCGTGGGCAGGTCGGTGCGGGCGCGGGCTCGGTGCTCGCCGTCGGTGCGCTCGTCCACCTCTTCGCCGTCTTCTCCTGACGGTCGGTCCTCAGTAGACCAGCGCCTGGGCGCCGGGCGCCGTGACCTCCTCGACGAACGCGGCCGCGCCGCGGATGACGGCGCCCTCGACGAGGGAGTCCTCGGCGAGGTCGCGGCGGGCGGCGCACTGGGTGCACACGGTGAGCCGGCCGCCGGCGAGGACGGCGTCGCGCAGGTCGACGATGGGGGCGGCATGCGGCAGGGCGAACGCCTCGGCCCGCCCCGGGACGGCCATCCACGACGCCTCGCCGGTGAGCCACAGCGACACGTCGACGCCGCTGGCCACCGCCGTGGCAGCGACGGTGAACGCCTGCGACAGCCGTTCGGGCGCCTCGACGCCGGAGGTGACCTTGACGACGAGCGAGCGAGCGGGGGAGTCCATGCGCTCAGGCTACGATTCCGGGCATGTTCAACCTCGACCAGGACATCCCGGAGCCGCTGCGACCGCTCGCCTGGCTCATCGGACGCTGGGAGGGTGCGGGTGTCGTCGGCTACCCGACGATCGAGTCCGCGCACTTCGGCCAGGAGATCGAGGTGACCCATGACGGACGCGGCTTCCTCAAGTGGGAGAGCCGGGCCTGGATCCTCGACTCCGAGAACGGCGCCAAGGTCCGCCCGGCGGCCGTCGAGTCGGGGTTCTGGCGGCCCCTGGACAACGGCGAGGTCGAGCTGCTCCTCGTGCACCCGACCGGCATCCTCGAGCTGTACTACGGGCGGATGGAGCCGGCCAAGGTCGAGCTGCGCACGGACGGCGTCCTGCGCTCACCGGGCGCCAAGGAGTACAACGCGGGGACGCGGCTGTACGGGCTCGTCGAGTCCCAGCTCATGTGGGTCATGGACATGGCAGCGGTCGGCCAGGAGATGCAGAGCCACGTGTCGGCCCAGCTCAAGCGGGTCGACTGACGCGATGCCTCCCCGCCGGAATGCCGTCGCCGCACCGCTCGTTCCCCTGACATGAGTGACGTCGACGTGCCCGCAGCCCCCGCCCGCGCGGTCCACCGCAGCCCGCTGCTCGACGCCCCCCGCGCGGTCGCCGGGGAGGGGCTCGAGTCGGGGGTCGCCGTGCACTACGGCGACCCGATGCGCGAGCAGCGCCTCCTCGAGGAGGGCCTCGCCGTCGTCGACCTCTCGCACCGGGACGTCGTCACCGTGACTGGTCCGGACCGGCTCGGCTGGCTGCACTCGCTGACCACCCAGCACGTGCTCGGGCTCGAGCCGCGGCAGTCGCGCGAGGCCCTGATCCTCACTCCCAAGGGCCACGTCGAGCACTCCCTCCACCTCGTCGACGACGGTACGACGACGTGGGTCACGACCGAGCCCGGGGCCGGACCGGCCTTGGCCGAGTGGCTGGACAAGATGCGCTTCATGCTCCGCGTCGAGGTCGCCCTCGTCACAGACGACTGGGCCGTCCTCGGTGAGCCGCACGCGTCGGAGTCGGTCGAGGGCGAGCCCCTCGCGTGGCGCGACCCGTGGCCCGACCTCGTCGGCGACACGACCGCCTACGGACCCGCCGAGGGCCACCCCGGCACCGAGCGGGCCTGGCGCGAGGTCATCGTGCCGCGCACCGGTCTCCTTGAGGCAGCGGGCGACCGGCCGCTCGCAGGGCTCTGGGCGGCGGAGGCGCTGCGCGTCGCGGCCTGGCGCCCGCGGCTCGGCCTCGAGACCGACCACCGCACCATCGTCCACGAGGTCGACTGGCTGCGGACGGCCGTCCACCTGCACAAGGGCTGCTACCGCGGTCAGGAGACCGTGGCCCGCGTCCACAACCTCGGCCGCCCCCCGCGTCGGCTCGTCTTCCTGCACCTCGACGGCTCGGGGCACACCCTCCCGGCGCGCGGCAGCGACGTCCTCGCCGGCGACCGCGTCGTGGGCCACGTGACCTCGGTCGGGCGCCATCACGTCGACGGCCCCATCGCGCTCGCGATCATCAAGCGCAACACCGACCCGACGCTCGACCTCACCGTCGAGGGCCTGGCCGCGGCCCAGACCGTCATCGTCGCGCCCTGAGGGCAGCTCGCCCCTGAGGGCTGTCGGCTGACCCGTCGCTCGTGACCCCGGGCATCGTGCCGGCGTGAGGAGTGGTGGTCCCTGGCGCTGGCAGGATGACGCCATGAGCCCCGCACGCAGCGCCGCGAGCACCCTGATCACCGTCGCGCCGACCGGCGCGGAGACCGCGAAGGCCGACGTCCCGGCGCTGCCGACGACGCCCGAGGAGCTCGTCGAGACCGCCGTCGCCTGCGAGCGGGCCGGGGCCGCGCTCATCCACATCCACGTCCGCGACCGTGACCACCAGCCGACGCTCGACCGGGTCCTGCTCAAGGAGGCCGTCGACGCCGTCCGTGAGTCCACGGACCTCGTCGTGCAGCTGTCCACCGGCGGCGCCGTCACCGACCCGTTGGAGCAGCGCCTCACCGTCCTCGAGGCAGACCCCGACTCGTGCTCGCTGACCTGCGGCACGACGAACTTCGGCGACGGCGTCTTCCTCAACCCATGGGGTTTCATGGTCGACCTCTACCGGCAGGCGCAGGACCTGGAGGTCGTCCCGGAGTTCGAGCTGTTCGAGCTCGGTCACGTGCACGCCCTGCGTCGGCTCATCGACGAGTGCGGCCTGCCCTTCGGCGGCAAGGTGCACGTCGACTTCGTCACCGGTGTGCCCGGCTCGATGCCGGGCACCCCGCAGGCCCTGCTCGCCGGCGTCGCGATGCTGCCGGAGGAGGTCACCAGCTGGTCGGCCACCGGCATCGGCCGGGCCCACCTGCCCATCGTGGCGGCCGCCCTCTCGGCCGGCGGGCACCTGCGGGTCGGGATGGAGGACAACCTGGTGTTCGCCAAGGGCCGGCCGGTGGTGCACAACCGCGAGCTCGTCACTCGGGCGGCCGAGCTCGCGACGACGATGCAGCGTCCGCCGATGCCGACCGTCGAGGCGCGTGCCCTGCTCGGCATCAAGGACCGTCGCTCCCGCTGACGCGCGGACCCGCCGGGTCGTTGTGGGCCGGCTCACGCTGTCTGGGGTTTGCATTCTGCTTGCTCCAGTTAGCACAATGGAGGGGTGAGCAAGCTTCCGCTACCCGACCTCGGGGCGTACCTGCGCGAGCAGCGCGAGAACGCCCAGCTGTCGCTGCGTCAGCTCGCCGAGATGGCCGGGGTCTCCAACCCCTACCTGTCCCAGATCGAGCGAGGCCTCAAGCGCCCGAGCGCCGAGATCCTCCAGCAGATCGCCAAGGGCCTTCAGGTCTCGGCCGAGTCGCTCTACGTCCGCGCCGGGATCCTCGACGAGCGGGTCGGCGACGACCCGGCCCCTGTCCCGGACGTCCTCTCCGCGATCGCCGCCGACCCGGTCCTGACCGACCGGCAGCGCGGGGTCCTCGTCGACATCTACCGCTCGTTCGCCGGCGAGACCGCCGCGTCCGAGACCACGAAGCGACGCTCACCGGCCGCGCCCCCGCGGCGCCGCCGACCCCTCTCGCCCGGCCCGAGCGCCGCGGCGACCACAGACGTCACCGAGAAGGAGAAGTGAGATGGCACTGAGCAAGAAGATCACCAAGGCCGTCAAGGACGCCCAGCAGCAGGCGGAGGCCGCCGTGGCCGACGTGCGCGGGCAGTTCGAGGGCCGCATCCCCGAGATCAGCGTGGACCCGACGCCCTTCTACGCGGTCGTCGGCGCGGCGAACCTCGCCATCGACACCGTCCGTGCCGCGGGCGAGCAGCTCGACGCCGCCCGCAAGCTGGCCAAGGGTGCCGACCTGCGCAAGGGCGCTCGCCAGGAGGCCGACCAGCTCCAGAAGGAGCTGCAGAAGCGCATCGTCGACCTGCAGGCCCGCACGGCCGACCTCCAGCGCCTCGCCGCGCGGTACGCCGACCGTTTCGTCGCCCAGGCCCAGGACCTGCCCGCCCAGGTCCTCAACCAGGGCCTCGTCCTCGCGAGCAACGCCAAGGACCAGTACGACGCCGCCGCCGCCCGTGGCGAGAAGGTCGTCACGGACGCCCGCGCCCAGGGCCAGCGCGCCGCCTTCGACGCGGTCGAGCGGGGCAACGCGGTCATCGCCCGCGGCCGCCGCGTCGCGAGCACGGCCGCCGGCGAGGGCCAGAAGGTGGCCAAGAGCGTCCTCGACGTCGTGTCCGACGACGCCGCGACCCTCACCACGCAGGTCGAGAAGTCGGCCGCCGCCGTGGAGAAGGCCGCAGAGCCGGTGACGGCCAAGCGGACCGCCGCCCACGAGAAGGCGATCCGCTCGTCCGCGGCGAAGAGGTCCGCCGCCACGCGCAAGGCCGCCGCCGTCGAGTCGACGACCGCGCACAAGGTCGCGGCCCGCTCCTCGGCCCCGGCCAACCAGGCGTCGACGGGCACGACGACGTCCGCCGCGAAGAAGACCGCGACCACGAAGACCGCCGCGAAGAAGACGGCGAAGAAGACGGCCAAGAAGACCGCGACGGAGACCGCGAAGAAGGCCCCGGCCGCGACGACGGCGACGACCACCGCCTCGAGCTCCTGACCCCCCGCGCCGCGAGGGCCGCCACCGACCGTCGGTGGCGGCCCTCCTCGCATCCGTGGGCCCCTCGGGCATACTGCGGGTCGTGTCCGACCACCCGCAGACCTCGTCCGCTCCCGCCGATCCCGCAGCGGTGCCCGCCTCCTCCGCCGACGGGTCGGTGTCCCCGGCGCTCGCCGACGCGCCCGTCGTGGCGCACGTGGTCCGTGCCGATTTCGTCGAGTCGGTCCACCACGGCACGGCCGTCGTCACGGCACCCGACGGTTCGGTCGAGCTCGAGGTCGGCAACGGGTCCGGCCCGGTGTTCCCCCGCTCGTCGAGCAAGCCGCTGCAGGCCCTCGCGATGCTCCGCTGCGGGCTCGAGACCGACGGCCGGCACCTGGCCCTCGCCTGTTCCAGCCACTCCGGCGAGGCCTTCCACGTCGAGGCCGCCCGCGAGATCCTCGCCGGCGCCGGCCTGACCGAGACCGACCTGCAGAACACGCCGGACTATCCCTACGACGAGGCCGCGCGCATCGCCTGGATCGCCGACGGCCGACCCAAGCAGTCGATCGTGCAGAACTGCTCGGGAAAGCACGCGTCGATGCTCGCGACATGCGTGCGCAACGGCTGGGACCTCCCCACCTACCGCGACCCCGACCACCCGCTCCAGGTGGCGGTGGCCGAGACGGTGCGCGAGCTGTCGGGGGCCGAGCCGAGCGCGGTGGCCGTCGACGGCTGCGGGGCCCCGATCCACGCCATCCCGCTGTCGGCCCTCGCCCGGGCCTTCGGGCGCCTCGCCGCGGCCACCGACGGTCCCGAGGCCCGCATCAGCGCTGCGATCCGCGCCTACCCGGAGTACCTCGGTGGCACGAACCGTGACGTCACGGTGCTGCTCCGCGGCGTGGACGGCCTCGTCGCCAAGGACGGTGCCGAGGCGGTGTACGCGGTCGGCCTCCCGGACGGGCGCGGGGTGGCCGTCAAGGTCGCCGACGGCTCGTCGCGGGCCCGGGCGGTCGTGCTCGCTGCGGTGCTGCGCCGCATCGGCGTCGACGCCGAGGACACCCTGGCGGCGCTCGAGCACCAGCCCGTCCTGGGGCACGGCCAGCCCGTCGGCTCGGTCCTCGCCGTCGGGATCTGAGCCCAGGAGCGGGCGGGACGGGAGAGGCGCCGATGCGGGCGGTGCTCCAGCGTGTCACGAGTGCGCGCGTCGAGGTGGACGGCGAGGTCGTCGGCGCCATCGACCGACCCGGCCTGCTCGCGCTCGTCGGCGTGACGCACGGCGACGGCCCCGAGCAGGTCGAGCGCCTCGCCCGCAAGATCGCCGAGCTGCGCATCCTGCGCGACGAGCAGAGCGTCGTCGACACCGGAGCACCGGTCCTCGTCGTCAGCCAGTTCACGCTCTACGCCGACACGCGCAAGGGACGGCGTCCGTCGTGGGGTGCGGCGGCGCCCGGCCCCGTCGCCGAGCCGCTCGTCGCCGACGTCGTCGCGGCCCTGCGCTCCCGCGGCGTCGAGGTCGCCGAGGGACGCTTCGGCGCGATGATGCAGGTCTCGCTCGTCAACGACGGGCCCGTCACCCTCGTCGTCGACGCCTGAGCCTCCGACGGCACCCCGCACGGACACGTCGCGACCCGGCGCCGGCGGGAGCGCCGCTGGACCGACCCGTGCTCGGGACCCGGGTTACGCTTCCCCCATGCAGCTCTACTACGGGTTCCAGAGCGTCGTGCAGCTCGTGCTCGGCGTCGTCGCGCTCGGCTGCGAGGTGTGGGCCTTCACGGACGCGCTCCGGCACCCGCAGGGCGCCTACGTCGCCGCTGGCAAGCGCACCCGCACCTTCTGGCTCGTCCTGCTGGGCATCGCCCTGGCGCTGGGCTTCGTCACGATGCTCAACCCGCTGAGCCTGTTCGGCCTGCTCGGGTTCGTCGGCGCCGCGGTGTACCTGGCCGACGTCCGGCCGGCCCTGCGGCAGGTGCGCGGCCTCGGCGGGCGGTCCGAGCGGCCCTGGTAGCCGCCGTCCCGGGAGCCGAGGCGAGCGGGCCGCCGCGCACCGGCCCCGCTCCCATGGGGCACACTGGTGCACTCACAACCGATAGGAGAACCATGTCCGACCAGCAGCCTGCTGCTGCCGTCGTCGAGGACGTCGACACGCACGTGCACGACACGCGGCCCATCCACGGGCCCGACGAGTACGACCTCGGCGACCGCAACCCGACCGAGGACATCTTCGTCGCGGAGCGCCCCTGGGGCCGGTTCCAGCAGTTCGTGTCGAACGAGCAGGTCACCGTGAAGATCATCACGGTTCAGCCCGGGCATCGGCTCTCGCTCCAGCGCCATGACCACCGTGGCGAGATGTGGCAGGTCCTCGACGTGCCCATCGACGTCAGCGTCGACGGCCGTGAGTGGACGGCAGCGCCCGGCGAGACCGTGTGGGTTCCCCGCGGTGCCACGCACCGCATGGGCAACTCCGGTGACCAGCCGGGACGCCTTCTCGAGGTGGGCTTCGGCCACTTCGACGAGGCCGACATCGAGCGCCTCGAGGACGACTACGCGCGCTGAGCGCGACGCATCGACTCCGCGTGCCGTGTGCCGCCGGACCCTGTCTCTTATACACATCTGACGCTGCCGACGACGGA
>NZ_JBNDHY010000194.1:0-7389 GCF_056755315.1 Monashia sp. HAY1-2A | reverse complement strand
CCCAACCCCCCCCCCCCCCCCCCTCCCCCCCCCCCCCCCCCTCCCCCCCCCCCCCCCCCCCCCCCCCCCCCGGGACCGCGTACCCTTGCGCGGTGAGCCAGACCGAGACCGAGCTCGACCCCGCCGCCGTCGTGCGCCTCGACCCCGAGGACGTCGCCACCGCGGTGCGGGTCCTCGCCCTCGCCCCCTCGCTCGACCTCGACGACCCCGACTTCGAGACCCTCAAGCGCGCCGCGTCGCTGATGTACAAGCGCCTGAAGAAGGACCGCCGCAACGCCAAGACCTGGGCCGAGCGCAAGGCCGACCGTCAGGTCATCGAGTCGACGGCCACCGGCTCGCCGATGCGGATCGACGACGAGACCAAGGGAATCCCGTTGGTGTCCACCGCCACCGGCGCGTACGCCGGTGAGCTCGTCAACCCGCGGGGCTGCTACATCTGCAAGCGCGACTACACGCTCGTCGATGCCTTCTACCACTGGCTCTGCCCCGAGTGCGCCGCCTTCAGCCACGCCAAGCGCGACCAGCGCACCGACCTGACCGGCAAGCGCGCCCTTCTCACGGGCGGCCGGGCCAAGATCGGCATGTACATCGCGCTGCGGCTGCTGCGTGACGGCGCGCACACGACGATCACGACGCGCTTCCCCAAGGACGCGATGCGCCGGTTCTCCTCGATGGAGGACTCGGCCGAGTGGATCCACCGGCTCAAGATCGTCGGCATCGACCTGCGTGACCCGACGCAGGTCGTCGCCCTCGCCGACGAGGTCTCGGCGGCCGGCCCGCTCGACATCCTCGTCAACAACGCGGCGCAGACCGTGCGCCGCTCCCCCGGCGCCTACAGCAAGCTCGTGGAGCTGGAGGCGGCGCCGCTGCCCGACGGCGTCGCCCTGCCGGAGATGGTGACGTTCGACCGGGTCAGCGAGGCGCACCCGGCCTCCATCGCCGGAGCGCTCAGGGGTCACGCCGTCGCCCACCACGACGGCGAGTCGGTCGAGCACGCTCTTGCCGCCCAGACCGCCGCCTCGATGACCGCGCTCGCGCTGAGCGCCGGCCACGCCAGCCTCGAGGCGCACCGGGCCGGGACCGCCGTCGACGCCGGTGGGCTGCTGCCGGACCTGCAGCGCACGAACTCGTGGACCCAGAAGGTCGAGGAGGTCGACCCGCTCGAGCTGCTCGAGGTGCAGCTGTGCAACTCGACGGCGCCGTTCATCCTCATCTCGCGGCTGCGCCCGGCCATGCGGGCCGCGGTCGCCGCCGGGGCGCGGCGGGCCTATGTCGTCAACGTGTCGGCGATGGAGGGCCAGTTCTCGCGGCGCTACAAGGGCCCCGGGCACCCGCACACCAACATGGCCAAGGCCGCGCTCAACATGCTGACCCGCACGAGCGCCGGGGAGATGTTCGAGAACGACCGGATCCTCATGACGGCCGTCGACACCGGCTGGATCACCGACGAGCGGCCGCACGACGAGAAGCTGCGCATCGCGGCCGAGGGCTGGCACGCCCCGCTCGACCTCGTCGACGGCGCGGCCCGCGTCTACGACCCGATCCTGCGCGGCGAGGCCGGCGAGGACCTCTACGGCTGCTTCGTCAAGGACTACCGGCCCAGCCCCTGGTGAGCCGCCCGCCGCTCAGTGCAACCGCTTGGCGTACCAGACCTCGGCGTAGGGGTCGTCGACGGTGAAGCAGGGCACCTCGGCGTAGCCGTGGCGGGTGTAGAGGGCGCGGGCCTCCACGAGGTCCAGGCGCGTGTCGAGGCGGATCGACCGGACCCCCCAGACCCGGGCCACCTCCTCGGCGCACAGCAGCAGGCTGGTGCCCAGGCCCGCTCCGCGGTGCTCGGGCCGGACGTAGAGCCGACGCAGCTCGGCGACCCGGACACCGGAGGCGTCGCGAAGCCGGCGGACGCCGACGCAACCACCGACGACGCTCGGGTCCTCTGCACGTCGGGCGAGGAGGAACCGTCCCGTCGGCGGAGCGAGGTCGTCGCTGCGCATCCGGGAGAAGCCGGCCTCCAGCTCCTCCGGGGTCGAGCCGCGGCCCTCCCTGAGCCGGTACCACCGGTCGCTGACCTCGACGTAGTACGCACGCAGGAGGGCAAGGGAGTCCTCGGAACCGACGTCGCCCAGCTCGACGACCCACTCGGGCGGCGGCCCCGGCGTCACGCCACGGCGCCGAAGGTGGCCCGCGACTCCAGGGCCTCCCGCAGCTCGGCGTCGGCGTCGACGAGGGAGCGCCGGACGGCGGGGGTCAGGTCGTGCCGGTCGAGGGCCTCGGCGCTCAGACGGGCCGTGTCGTCGGTGAAGACCTTCGGGAAGGCCACGAGGACGACCCGCGACAGGGCGTCCTCGCCGACCCAGCCGGCCATCGCCGGGACGTCGGCGAAGTACCGCGGCACGTAGTCGGCGACGAGCGCGTCCTCGGGTGCGGCCCAGAACCCGCGGGCCAGGTGCACCATCTCGTAGTTGGACCGCCCGTGCCGCCCCGTCAGCTGCTCCCAGGCCCACGCCTTGTCGTCCGGCGCCGGCAGGGAGGCACGGCACATCAGCGCGTTGAGCCCGCCCTGGAGTGTGTCGTCCTTGGCCCGGAAGACGTCGACGCCCGCCGCGTCGAGCAGGCCGCGCGCGGCGAGGTTGCGGACGACGATCCACCGAAAGTCGCCGTCGTCGGACAGTCCCTCCGGCAGCTGGTTGCCGTCGGCCCACGCCCGCAGGAGCGCCTCGTCGTCGCTCGTGCCGGCGAGCAGGCGTGCCGCGGCGAGCGACTCGGTCGACCCGGTGGGGGCCCGGTCCAGCAGCGTCGACGCGGCCGCTGCGAGGCGCCCGAGCGCGGCCTCCTGGCCAGAGCGTGGCACGAAGAACGGCACGACGCGGTGCTCGGCGTAGCCCGCCGTACGGGTCAGGATCGAGGAGTTCGTCTCGTGCGGCCAGGCGGCGTCGAAGACGTCGAGGAACGCATCGGGCGAGACCGCCGCGCCGTGCACGCCGTCGACGAGCGCCGACCAGACGACCGCCCGGGCCTGGGCGTCCGGCACCTGGGCGAGCTGCGCCGGCAGCGCGGCGACCGTCGCGTCCGATAGGCGCACCCGCGCCCACGTCAGGTCCGACGCGTTGGGCACGAGGACCGCCGGGACGGGCGCACCCACGAGGGCCTCGAGCGACGTCCGGTCGGTCGTGACGGTCGTCGTCACCCGGCCGACCTCGCGCCCGTCGGTCCAGCCGGCGACGTCGAAGGCGTGCGGCCGGTCGGCCGGGTGGGTGGCCGGCGTCTCGCGGACGACGACGGCGCTCCGGATGAGACCGGCGTGTTCCTCGAGGTCGACGGAGAGCGTGTCGCGGTCGGCGGTGAGCAGCCAGCCGCGCGACCAGGCGGCGAGGTCCTTGCCGCCCGCGCGCTCGATGGCGCCGAGGAAGTCGGTGAGCGTCCCGTTGCCGTACGCGGTGTCGCGCAGGTACGAGCGGACGCCGGCGATGAAGGCGTCGTCACCGACGTAGGCGATGAGCTGGCGCAGCGCGGCGGCGCCCTTGGCGTACGAGATCCCGTCGAAGTTCTGCAGGGCGCTCTGAGCGTCGAGGGCCTCCACGCCGGCCACCGGGTGGGTGGAGGGCGAGCGCTCCGCGCCGTAGCCCCACACCTTGCGCACGATCGAGGAGTCGACCCAGGCGTCGGTGTACTCGGTGGCGTCGACGAGGCACCGGTGGGACATGTACTCGGCGAAGGACTCGTTGAGCCAGAGGTCGTCCCACCACTGCATCGTCACGAGGTCGCCGAACCACATGTGCGACATCTCGTGGCTCACGGTGTTGGCCCGCGTGAGCAGCTCGTCGCGGGTGGCGGCGCCGCGGTAGAGGTACTGGTCGCGGAAGGTGACGCAGCCGGGGTTCTCCATGGCGCCGGCGTTGAACTCGGGCACGAACACCTGGTGGTACTCGCCGAACGGGTACCGGATGCCGAACAGCCCGTGGAAGTAGTCGAACGACCGACGCGTCACGTCGAGGATCTCGGGGGCGTGCCGCTCGAGGGGCTCCTTGAGCGAGGCCCGGGCGTGCAGGCCGAGCGGGATGCCGTCGTGCTCGGCGCGCACGGACGTGTACGGCCCGGCGCAGACCGTGACGAAGTAGGTGGCGAGCGGTCTCGTCGTGCCGAGGACCCACCGGCCGGGCTCGACCTGCTCGGCGGCCCCGTTGCCGATGACGACCCAGTCGCGGGGGGCGCGGACCGTGACGTCGTAGGGCGCCTTGAGGTCGGGCTGGTCGAAGCAGGCGTACACGCTCGGGGCGGCGTCGAGGAAGAGGTGCCCGTAGACGTAGTCCTGCCCGTCGGCGGGGTCGGTGGCCCGGTGCAGGCCCTGGCCGTCGTGGCTGTAGGCCATCGTCGCCACGACGACGAGCTCGTTCTCGGTGGCGAGGCCGCTCAGCGCGAGGCGCCCGTCGACGACGCCGGCCGGGTCGAGCGGGGCGCCGTTGAGGGTCACCGATTCGACGGAGCGCGCCTTGACGTCGACCCACGAACCCTCCCCCGGCGTCGCGCACGTGAAGCGCACCGTCGAGCGCGAGCCGAACACCTCCGGCCCCTGGTCGAGGTCGAGGTCGACCGAGTACGAGGTGACGGTGAGGCGCGAGGATCGCTCGCGGGCTTCGGCCAGGGTGAGACTGCGCATGGGGGCGAGCCTGCCAGATCGGCGGCCCGGGCGTCGCGGGCGTTGCGGCCTCAGTGCTGGACCGGACCGCCGGCCATCTGCTCGAGCCGGGCGATGCGGCGGTCCATCGGCGGGTGCGTCGACAGGAAGCGCGTGACGTCCTGGGCCCGGAACGGGTTGGCGATCATCATGTGGCTGGCGTTGACGATGTCCTGCTGCGGGGGCAGGGGCGCGCGGGCGACACCGGACTCGAGCTTGCGCAGCGCCGACGCGAGGGCGAGCGGGTCACCGGTGAGGCTGGCACCGTCCTCGTCGGCGTCGAACTCCCGGGTGCGGCTGATGGCCATCTGGATCAGGACGGCCGCGAACGGGGCGAGCAGGCTCATGACGAGCAGCGCGAACGGGTTGGGCCGGTCGTCGTCGTTGCTGCCACCGCCGAACATGCTGGTGAACATGAGCATCTGGCCGATGGAGGTGATGACGCCGGCGATCGCCGCCGCGACCGAGCTGGTGAGGATGTCGCGGTTGTAGACGTGCATCAGCTCATGGCCCAGGACGCCGCGCAGCTCCCGCTCGTCGAGCAGCTGCAGGATGCCCTCGGTGCAGCACACGGCCGCGTTCCTCGGGTTGCGGCCGGTGGCGAAGGCGTTCGGCGCCTGGGTGGGCGAGATGTACAGGCGCGGCATCGGCTTGCCGGCGCGCGTCGACAGCTCGCGCACGATGCGGTACATCGCCGGCGCTTGGGCCTCGGAGACCGGGTAGGCGTGCATGGCCCGGATCGCGAGCTTGTCGGAGTTCCAGTAGCCGTAGAACGTCGTCCCGACGCCGATGAGGGCGAAGAGCCAGAGGTAGCGACCTCCGCCGACGAGCGCGCCGATCCCGAGCAACAGGGCCCAGATGCCACCGAAGAGCGCGGCGGTCTTGAGCCCGTTGAAGTGGTTGTGCATGTCCGGTCAACGCTCGGCCAACGGACGCGGTTCCCTCCGGCTGGGCGTTGGCTGGGAGCGATGGTGACGGGAACCACATCCGGATGAAGACTCAACTACACGAGTAGTACTACCTGATGTAGTAGTTTTGCAGTGTCAGGAACCGACCCGGGGAAACCACCCCGATCCTCACACCAGGAGGCGCATCATGCGCAAGACGCTCGACAGGCTCATCTCGTGGACCGGCCTCATCGTGGCCGCCGTCCTTCTCGTCGCCGGAGGGCTGATGACCTACGCGAGCGGCTTCATCGGCGACCAGGTCACGCAGCAGCTGAGCCAGCAGGACATCACGATGCCGGCGGCCGCAGCCATCGCCGAGATGTCCCCCGCCGACAAGGCCGCGCTCACCCCCTGGGCCGACGGCCGGACGAAGATGACGACCGGCGAGCAGGCCAAGGCCTTCGCCGACCACTACATCCTCGTCCACATGAACGCGGCCTCGGACAACCGGACCTACGAGCAGGTCTCCGGCGAGTTCATGAAGCTGTCCAAGGACGCCAGCGCCGACCAGGCCAAGGTCGCCGAGCTGGGGCAGCTTCGCCAGACGCTCTTCATGGGCAACACCCTGCGCGGCCTGCTGCTCAACGCGTACGCCTTCGGCACCATGGGCGCGGTGGCCGGGATCGCGGCGGTCGTGGCCTACGTCGGCGCCGGCCTGCTCCTGGTCCTCAGCATCCTGGGCCTGCGGCACGCCAAGCGCGTCACGCAGGTCGCGGCGCCCGCCACGGCAGCGCGCACCGAGGCGCTCGCCCGGAGCTGACCACCCATCGACCGACCCCGCCGCCCCCGGGCAGCGGGGTCGTCCGCTGCCCCGAACCGACATCCCACAGCACCTGCCCCGACAACCGGGGCAGCAGCAAGGAGCCACCCGCCACCCACCAGCACCCTCACCACCTGCCCCGACAACCGGAGCAGCAGCAAGGAGCAACGCGCACCCACCAGCACCCTCACCACCTGCCCCGACAACCGGGGCAGCAGCAAGGAGCCACCCTCCACCAACCAGCACCCTCACCACCTGCACCGACAACCGGGGCAGCAGCAGGGAGCAACCCGCCACCCACCAGCACCCTCACCACCTGCCCCGACAACCGGGGCAGGTGGTGAGGCGGTGGGGGCACAGCCCCCTGTGGACGGTGGCGACCCTTTCGACCCGTCGCAGCCCAGGCTGGGGACGACGATGCCCGTCGCCGGCGCCCACCTGAGACGGTGGGCCCCACGGACCGCAGCAGGAGGCCACGATGGACGACGCCTTCGACGGCGCCGCGTACGTGCGCCGCGTGCGCCGCCTCGCCGACCTCAGCCAGCGCGAGCTGGCCGCCCGCACGGGCCTGTCCTCCTCCGCGGTCGGTCGCATCGAGTCCGGCGAGAGGCGCCTCGACGTCGGGACGCTGTCGCGGATCCTCGACGTGGCCGGGCTGCGGCTCCTGGTCGTCGACGCACAGAACCGGCCGGTACCACCCGTGCCGCGGGACGTGCTGCGCGACCACGCAGAGCGCCACTTCCCGAGCCACCTCGACGTCGCCGGGCCCGACGACATGCCGGGTCACCGCGGTGCCAACCCCCGCAAGGGCAAGCCCCCGGCCAAGGGCTGGTACACCCTGCGCGGGCGGCGCCTCGAGCTGCGGGATCGTCGGGGTACCCAGCCGGACCATCCGACGGCGGCCGGCCTGCGCCGCGAGCGGTTGGAGCGCCTCGCCCTGGGGCGCGGCGGTCGTCGAACGGGAGGGTCCCCACGTCGAGGTCGAGTGCGTGTGCGTCGACGCCTGCTTC
>NZ_JBNDHY010000193.1:0-7775 GCF_056755315.1 Monashia sp. HAY1-2A | reverse complement strand
CTCGTAGAGCTGGGACGAACGGGTCGTCCAGCCGAACTTGTCGTAGCGGTAGCGCCAGACCGTGCCGCCGACGAGGCTGGCGATGCAGAGGTAGGGCAGGACGCCCCAGAGGAAGGTGCTCATCGTCGGGCTCCGGTTGGCTCGGGCTGGGCGGTGGACGAGACGTCGCGCAGGGGCAGCAGGCGCGGGTCGTAGGGGTCGAGGCCCACGGTCTCGACGGGGGGCGGCCCACCGAGGCCGGCCATCGCCATGACGGCGGCCCGGTCGCGTGGTGAGTCGCCGGGCAGCGTCGCGCAGACGGCGACGGCCGCCGCGGCGTAGTGGGACCCCTTCTCCTGCAGCGCGATCCGCAGCAGCTCGAGGCTGGGCCGATACTCCTCGAGGATCGCGCGCCCCGCCTCCGGGTCGGCGACGGCCGCGAACTCGAGGACCATCGGCAGGAAGTCGGGCAGCTCGCCGTGGGTGTCGACGACGAAGCCGCTCGCGCGGTAGGCGGCCTTGAAGCGTCCGAGCACCTCCCCACGTCGACGCGTGTCGCCGTCGGTCCAGTAGGACAGGTAGAGGGCATGCTTGCGGCTGAGGTCGAAGGTGTCGACGTAGGCCCGCTGGAGCGCGTCGAGGGGCGTCGCCCCGAGGTGTGCCAGGAGCGGTTCGAGGTGGCCCGCGGCACGCGAGTCCCGTTGCTCCGCAAGGGCGTCGGCGAGCATCGGCAGAGCGGCGAGAAGGTCCTCACTCGGGTAGTCGAGGCATCGTGCGGCGACGAGGTGCACGACCCGGTCGCCCCGGCCCCGGCGGGACGCACGCGCCTGACGGCTGGTCACGGAGCGGCGGCCGATCACGGCCGGGCCTCCGGCGGGTTGGGCCGAGCCTCCGGCGGGTTGTTGGGGAAGAGACCCGGTGGGGTGCCGTTGCCGTCCCAGTTGAGCAGGTTGACCCGCCCGCGGAGCTCCTCGGAGGAGGTGGGGGAGTCGGTCGTCTGGCGCTGCCTCAGCGCGGCGAACGTCTCGACGGCCACCGGCGCGGGCCGGCCACTCGCCTCGCCGAACGGGCCGGAGTCGTACATGCCCGGGCCGCCGTCGTAGTCGAGGGAGCAGGCCATCTCCTCGAGCTCGTGCGCCCGCTCGACGTGCGCGGTGGGGATGACGTAGCGGTCGGCGTACTTGGCGATCGCCATGAGCCGGTACATCTCGTACAGCGACTCCTCGCTCATGCCGACCGACTCCGGGATCGACGGGTCGCCGTCGCGGCCCAGGGACACGTCGCGCATGTAGGCGCGCATCGCGGCGAGCTTTCGCAGGACGCCGGTGACGACGTCGGTGCGCCCGGCCGTGAAGAGCTCGGCGAGGTACTCGACGGGGATCCGCAGGGCCTCGATCGCCCCGAAGAGGACGTCGCGCGACTCGGCGTCGTGGCCCTGCGAGGCCAGCACGTCGACGACCGGCGACAGCGGCGGCACGTACCAGACCATCGGCATGGTGCGGTACTCCGGGTGCAGCGGCAGCGCGACGCGGTACGTCTTGGCGAGCGCGTACACCGGGCTGCGCCGGGCCGCCTCCATCCAGTCGTCCGGGATGCCCTCGCGCCGGGCCGCGGCGATGACCTCGGGGTCCGCCGGGTCGAGGAGCAGGTCGAGCTGGGCCTGGTAGAGATCACCCTCGTCGGGCGTCGACGCGGCCTCGGTGACGCGGTCGGCGTCGTACAGGAACAGACCGAGGTAGCGCAGCCGCCCCACGCACGTCTCCGAGCACACGGTCGGCAGTCCGACCTCGATGCGCGGATAGCAGAAGGTGCACTTCTCGGCCTTGCCGCTCTTGTGGTTGAAGTAGATCTTCTTGTACGGGCAGCCGGTGATGCACTGGCGCCAGCCGCGGCAGCGGTCCTGGTCGACGAGGACGATGCCGTCCTCCGCGCGCTTGTAGATCGCGCCGGACGGGCAGGAGGCCATGCACGACGGGTTGAGGCAGTGCTCGCAGATGCGCGGCAGGTAGAACATGAAGGTCTTCTCGAGCTCGAACCGGACGGTGTCCTCGGACTGCCGCCGGACCTTCTCCACGACGGGGTCGAGGTGGCCGAGCTGGCTCGTGCCGCCGAGGTTGTCGTCCCAGTTCGCCGACCACGTGATCTTCGTGTTCTCGCCGGTGATGAGCGACTTCGGGCGCGCCACCGGGAAGTCGTCGCCGAGGGGTGCCTCGACGAGCGTCTGGTAGTCGTAGGTCCACGGCTCGTAGTAGTCGGCGAGCTTGGGCTGCACGGGGCTGGCGAAGATGCCGAGCAGCTTCTGCACGCGTCCTCCGGCCTTGAGCTTGAGGCTGCCGCGGTGGGTCAGCGTCCAGCCGCCCCTCCACGTCTCCTGGTCCTCGTAACGGCGCGGATAGCCCTGTCCCGGACGGGTCTCCACGTTGTTGAACCAGACGTACTCGGTGCCGGCGCGGTTGGTCCACGCCTGCTTGCACGTGACCGAGCACGTGTGGCAGCCGATGCACTTGTCGAGGTTCATGACCATGCCCATCTGGGCCATGACACGCATCAGTACGTCACCTCCTGCGAGCGCTTGCGCACCGTCGAGACCATGTCGCGCTGGTTGCCCGTCGGGCCCAGGTAGTTGAAGGCGTATGACAGCTGCGCGTACCCACCGATGAGGTGGGTCGGCTTGACGAGGAGCCGGGTCACCGAGTTGTGGATGCCTCCGCGCCGGCCGGTCGCCTCGGACTTCGGGACGTCGATGGTGCGCTCCTGCGCGTGGTGGACGTAGACGACGCCCTCCGGCATGCGGTGGCTGACGATGGCCCGCGCGACGAGCACGCCGTTGGCGTTGGTGCACTCGACCCAGTCGTTGTCGCCCACGTCGATGGACTGCGCGTCCTGGGGGCTCATCCACACGGTCGGCCCGCCTCGCGAGAGCGAGAGCATGAGCAGGTTGTCCTGGTACTCCGAGTGGATCGACCACTTGCTGTGCGGGGTGAGGTAGCGCACCGTGACCTGCTTGGCGCCATCGGGTCCGAGCTGGGGCTCGCCGAAGAGTCGGTGCATGTCGAGCGGTGGCCGGTAGGTGGGCAGTGCCTCCCCGACCTCCTGCATCCACTCGTGGTCGAGGTAGAAGTGCATCCGGCCGGTCAGGGTGTGGAACGGCTTGAGCCGCTCGATGTTGACGGTGAACGGCGCGTACCGCCGGCCACCGGTCTCGGAGCCGGACCACTCCGGTGAGGTGATCACCGGCACCGGCTGGACCTGCGTGTCGGCGAAGGTGATCCGCTTCTCCTCCGAGCCCTCGGCGAGGTCGACGAGCTTCTTGCCGACACGCTCCTCGAGGGTCCTGAAACCCTGCACGGCCAGGTGGCCGTTGGTCGTCCCGGAGAAGCTCAGGATGGCCTCGGCGAGCTTGGCGTCGGTGTCGATGGCGGGGCGGCCGTCGCCGGCCCCACCGAGCATGACGCCGTTCGTCCGCGCGAGACGGACGACCTCCTCCTCGACGCGGTACGTCACGTTCTTGACGGTGAAGCCGAGGGAGTCGGCGAGCGGGCCGACCGTCGCGAGCTTGTCGGCGATGGCGGTGTAGTCGCGCTCGACCACCTGGAAGACCGGCATCGTGCGACCCGGTGTGCCCGGCGCCCCGGTCGTGCGCCAGTCGACGACGCGGCCGCCGGGCTGGGCCGTCTCGCCCGGGGTGTCGTGCTGCAGGGGGACGCTGACGAGGTCCTTGACCGTGCCGAGGTGGGTCTTGGCCAGGTCCGAGAACCGCTGTGCCAGAAGGTGGAACAGGTCGAAGTCGCTCTTGGCCTCCCAGGGCGGGTCGATGGCCGGCGTGAAGGCGTGGACGAACGGGTGCATGTCGGTCGAGCTGAGGTCGTGCTTCTCGTACCACGTCGCGGCCGGCAGGACGACGTCGGACAGGAGCGTCGTCGACGTCATCCGGAAGTCGGCCGACAGGAGCAGGTCGAGCTTGCCCTGCGGTGCCTCGTCGTGCCATGCCACGTCGGCCGGCCGCGGCGTGCCGGGGTTCTCGCCGCGCATGACGTTCGAGTGGGTACCGAGCAGGTGCTTGAGGAAGTACTCGTTGCCCTTGGCCGAGCTGCCCATGAGGTTGGAGCGCCAGAGGACGAGGGTGCGGGGCCAGTTCTCCGGCGCGTCGACGTCCTCGATCGAGGCCCTCAGCGTGCCCTCGTGCAGCGCCGTCGCCACGTAGGCCGCCGGGCTCTCGGCGGTTCCGGCAGCCACCGCGGCCTCGGCGTCCTCCGCCACCCGAAGCGGGTTGGTGCCGAACTGCGGGTAGAACGGCATCCATCCCAGGCGCGCTGACTCGGCGATGGTGTCGGCGGTGTGCTTGCCGGCGAGGTGCCCTCGAGCGAGCGGCGAGGCGAGCGAGTCGGCCGAGTAGCCGTCGTTGCGCCACTGGTCGGTGTGCATGTACCAGTACGCCGTGCCGATCATGGTGCGCGGCGGGCGTGACCAGTCGAGCGCGTTGGCCAGGGAGACCCAGCCGGTGATGGGCCGGCACTTCTCCTGGCCGACGTAGTGCGCCCAGCCGCCGCCGTTGCGGCCCATGCAGCCGGTGAGCAGCAGGAGCGACAGGATGGCGCGGTAGGTGGCGTCGCCGTGGAACCACTGGCAGATGCCGGCGCCCATGATGATCATCGACCGGCCCCGGGACTGCTCGGCATTCGTGGCGAACTCGCGTGCGATGCGGATGCACTGCTCGGCGGGAACCGCCGTGACCTCGGCCTGCCACGCCGGCGTGTACGGCGTCGAGACGTCGTCGTAGCCGCCGGCCCACTCACCGGGCAGGCCCTCACGGCCGACCCCGTACTGGGCCAGCATGAGGTCGTAGACGGTCGTTACGAGGTGGTCGCCGACGCGCCGGGCCGGCACGCCGCGTCGCAGCACCGAGCCGGTGCCGTCGGGCTCGACGAAGGCCGGCAGCAGCACCTCGACGGCCGTGGCGTCGGCACCGGCCATCGACAGGGCCGGGGAGACGCCGTCGAGGTCGAGGTTCCAGCGGCCCTTGCCGGAGTCGGCGTACCGGAACCCCATCGAGCCGTTCGGTACGACGGGCCGGCCGGTGGCCTCGTCGAGCAGGACCGTCTTCCAGGCACTCTCGGGCGCCGGCGCGTCGGCACCCCCGAGGTCGGACGCGACGAGGAACGTACCGGGCACCATGGCGCCGGCCGGCTGGTCGCTGCCCGCGGGCTCGAGCCGGACGAGGAACGGCAGGTCGGTGTACGTGCGCACGTAGTCGCGGAAGAACGGCACCTCGCGGTCGACGAAGAACTCCTTGAGCAGCACGTGGCCCATGGCCATCGCGAGCGCGGCATCGGTCCCGGCCTGGGCCGGCATCCACTCGTCGGCGAACTTCGTGTTGTCCGCGTAGTCGGGGCTGACGCTGACGACCTTCGTCCCGCGGTAGCGCACCTCGGCCATCCAGTGCGCGTCGGGCGTCCGGGTGACCGGGACGTTCGAGCCCCACATCATGAGGTAGGTCGAGTCCCACCAGTCGCCCGACTCCGGCACGTCGGTCTGGTCGCCGAAGACCTGCGGGCTGGCGACGGGCAGGTCGGCGTACCAGTCGTAGAAGCTCGTCATGACGCCGCCGAGCAGCTGGATGAACCGGGTGCCCACGCAGTGCGACACCATCGACATCGCGGGGATGGGCGAGAAGCCGGCGACGCGGTCGGGTCCGTACTCCTTGATGGTGTGCACGTGGGCGGCGGCCGCGATCTCGACGGCCTCGCCCCACGAGGCGCGTACGAGCCCGCCCTTGCCGCGGGCGGTCTGGTACCGGCGCCGCTTGTCCGGGTCGGTCGTGACCTCGTGCCAGGCGGCGACCGGGTCACCGAGCCGCGCTTTGGCCTCGCGGTACATCTCGAGCAGGACTCCGCGCACGTACGGGTACCGGACCCGGGTCGGCGAGTAGGTGTACCAGGAGAAGGCTGCGCCGCGAGGACAGCCGCGCGGCTCGTACTCGGGCCGGTCGGGTCCGACGGACGGATAGTCGGTCTGCTGCGTCTCCCACGTGATGATCCCGTCCTTGACGTAGACCTTCCACGAGCAGGAGCCGGTGCAGTTGACCCCGTGCGTCGAGCGCACGACCTTGTCGTGGCTCCACCGGTCGCGGTAGAAGACGTCGCCGGCGCGACCCCCCTCGCGGAACACGGCCCGCCCGTCAGCGGACTCGTCCCACCTCGTGAAGAACCGGCCCGTCCTCAGCAGGGCCGCGGACACCGGGCCGTCGAGCTCCGGCGTGGGTCGAGCCGCGTTCACGGCCGCGCCTCTCGTCGGTGTCGGAGCACCGGCCGGTGCGCCGGGGCGTCCTCGCGTCGGGGAGCCGGGTGGGATGCGAGCTGCATGAATCCTCCAAAACGGAGCGACGGCCTCCTGCAAAACCCAGGCGCCGTCGCCGGCCGGGAGGGAGGCCCTTGGGCCTCACCGTAGCGGCGTCCATGCAGTGGCGGGGGGAAATCCGGGCGTGTGCAACGCGTTCTCGGACATTCGTCGGACGCGGCCACGACTCCTCGATATCCTCCAAATCGGCCGAAGAAGGAGTCCGATGTCGATCCCCGTCCCTGCACCCGTCGCTGCACCCGTCGCTGCACCCGTCCCTGCACCCGTCGCTGCACCTTCCCCGGTGGGCGACCCCGGCCGGGTCGAGACCCGGCGCGCCGTCCTCGAGCTGCTGTCCCGACCCCCGGCCGACCCGCGCGAGACGGTGTCCGTGCTCACCGCCGCCGAGGTCGGCGACGCTCTCGGCATCCACGTCACCACCGCGCGGTTCCACCTCGAACGGCTCCTCGACGCGGGGGTGCTCGTGTCCGTCCTGCGCCGTGCCGGCGTCGGCCGGCCGCGCAAGCTCTACGCGCTCGCCGAGCCGCCCGCGCCGGGCCTGACGGGGCACGAGGCCCTCGCGTCCTTCACCGAGCTGCTGACCTCGGCATGGGCGCAGTCCCAGGACGGCGTGCCGATCGGCCCCGAGGAGGCCGGTGCGCGGTGGGTCGCCGAACGCACCGCCACCGACGACCGGCCGCTGCCGGTGGCGACGACCCCCGGTGCCTGGCTCGGCAAGGTCGGCCTCGCGGTCGACCTGCTCGACGAATGGGGGTACGAGCCGGACCTGCGCACGAGCGACCACGGCCGGACGGTCGAGCTGACCCTGCACGACTGCCCGTTCATGGCCATGGCCCGCAACCACTCCGAGGTCGTCTGCGGCATCCACCGCGGGCTGGTGCGGGGCACGCTCGCCGCCGTGGGTGAGGCCGATGCCGACGTCGAGCTCGTCCCGTTCGTGACGAACCGGTCGTGCATCGCGCGGTTGACCAGTGACGCGGTGGCGACGCGGCGCTCGTCCCGCCCCGACGCCCCGGCCTGAGGCGCGACCCCGGACTGAGACGAGACCCGGGACGAGGCGCGACCGGCCACCGCGACGACCGGCGTGGCGCGTCGGTCAGTACTGGTAGGTCAGTACTGGTAGGTCAGTACTGGTAGGTGCCGTGCAGGATCGCGCGGCCCAGCGTCTTGAACGCGAGGTTGAACGAGACGACTGCGGGCGTCGCCGAGTCGTCGACGCCGAGCGTCGGCTCGGACACGGCGTGCACGACGAAGAAGTAGCGGTGCGGCTGGTCGCCCTGGGGCGGTGCCGCACCCATGAAGGTGGCCTGGCCGGCGTCGTTGCGCACGTGGAACGCGCCGCCCGGCAGCGGGCCCGAGGCAGCGCCGGTGTCGAGCGACGTGACGTCGGCCGGGAGGTCGACGAGGACCCAGTGCCAGTAGCCCGACGGCGTGGGGGC